>DASYBA010000645.1:0-2080 GCA_036501005.1 Candidatus Xenobia bacterium
CTGGGCCTTGACCTGCTGGCCATGGCATATGGCCGCCTGGTCTGACCGGTGGCCCGCGTGACTGAAGCGGTCGTACTGCAGCAGACCTTGGAGGGTTTGTATGTGGCGGTCGCCGTCCTCGACGAGGATCGGCGGATTGTGGGGGCCAATACCCACCTGGCCAAGCTCCTGGGGTACGACCCCGCAGAGCTCTATCGCATGACCGACGAATCGTTCCTGCCGGAGACCGAGCAGGCTGGCGAACGCCAGGCCTTTGGGGCGCTCTTGTCGGGGCATGTGTCCCGCTATCGAAGGGCCGTTCGCTGTCGCCGCAGAGATGGGACCATCTTGAGCGCCACGACGGGGGTGTCTCGCATCGAACACGGGGCGGGGGGGTTCGCCCTGCGCACCATCTCGCCCCAGGGGTGGCACGAGTCAGAGCGCTGCCTGTGGGCCGCAGAATTGCACGACGTGGTCGCCCAGCCCCTGGCGACCTTGTACTGCCAGTTGCAAGCCTGGCAGCGCCAGCCGCCCGATGCTGAGACGGTGGAAAAGACCACCGACCTGGTGCGCGACCTGCTATCCGAACAAGGCATGCTGCTGGCCAACCTGCGATCGCCCCGGCAGGACCTGCTGGGGCTGTTGAGGCGGGCGATCCGTGATTTCGAAAGGGTGACAGCGCTGCCCGTGGAGATGGAACTGGACGTCGGTGCGGTGGGGGGCGTGACCGGCTTGTTTGCGGGGCGCATAGTTCAAGAGTCTCTGACCAACGTTCGAAAACATGCCCGGGCAAGTCGGGTCGCCGTCAGGGTGTGGCAGCGTTCGGAACGACTGGCGGGTGAGGTGGTCGACGACGGTTGCGGCTTCAGCTCGAAAAACGGGGATGGTTTCGGCTTGGAGGGCATGGAGGCGCGAGCCCGTTTTCTGGGCGGCAGTCTGCACGTAGACAGTGAGTTGGGACGGGGCACCCGGGTCCGGTTCGAGCTTCCGGTCTAATGGCTGTGCGGGTCATACTGGTCGACGATCATCCGATGCTGCGCACGGGGTTGAAGAGGCTGCTGGAGATGGACGGCGCCATCCAGGTGGTGGCTGAGGCGGGCACCGCGGAGGGAGCATTTGAAACGGTGCGCAAGGTCGAGTGCGACGTGCTGGTCACCGACCTGGTCATGCCAGGCAAGAACGGCATCTGGCTGACAGAACAAGTGCGGGCGGCGGGCCTGAACATTCCCATCTTGATGTTGACCATGCACCGCGATGAAGAGCTGGTGCTGGGAGCGCTCAAGGCGGGGGCCAACGGCTACCTCCTGAAGACGTCGACGCACGACGAATTGATTGACGCGGTGGGCAAGATCCACGGCGGCGGGTACTACCTGAGTCCGGAAGTCGCCGGCCACGTCATCGAGCGGCTCCGTGCGCCCAAAGAGAGCAGCCTGACGGCGCGAGAGCGGCAGGTGCTGCAACTGGCGTCGGAGGGCCAGTCGAACGAACGCATCGCCGACGCGCTGGCGCTGTCGCTCAGCACCATCAAGGCAGAGATGCGCAATGCCTTTCGCAAGCTGGGGGTCGCCGATCGGACCTCGGCAGTCGTGGCTTTCTTACGTCTGGAAAACAAGTAGTTTACATAGTTAAAGGTTTATCTGTGGCAGCCCACCGTCGCATGCTGCTATGCTGCAGGAAGCAGATGGTTGGAGGTGCGACGATGGCGTCAGGTAACGTGGAAACCAGTTCTACCCGGCGGACGCAAGCGAGTGCGGGGCTGGCGGTGACTCGGGGGCGGGGCAAACACGCCGAGACGACGGGTCTGGCGGCTTTCCAGGAGACGCTCGAGACCAGCGACCCGTCGGTCGCGATGGCCCAGGCCCAGGCGGCCCAGGTACAGGGGATCCGCAGCGCCATGGGCGTGATGGTTCCGACGCAGCATCCCGGCATGGAAGTTCGCAGCTTCGGTACCTACTCCCCCCAAGAGCAGGCTGACGTGCGGGACAAGGCGGTGGCGATGGCCAAGGCCGGGCGCCTGTTCATCCAGTCGGCGCCGAATGCGCCCCTGGAGAAGGCTGCTCCGTTCGATCTTTTCAACTCGCTGGAGTATGGCCAGGGAGGC
>DASYBA010000646.1:0-14261 GCA_036501005.1 Candidatus Xenobia bacterium
CAGCAGGACATGGTCAAGCGTTGAATTGTGGTTGGGCCATATCTGGAGGCGAACGTTCGCACGGGTCTCCCGATCATTGGCACCGAATCGTATTCGAACGTTCATAGCCTTCCCGGCCTGGCCCTACGTCAACGGAGTTGGCGGGGCCGCTGCAGTACGGGGCCCCATTCCTGCCCCGAGTCCCTCAGGGGTGCTTCCTCGGCCGCCGGCACGGGGTCTAGCGCTTGACCCGGCGGCGGCCTGACGTGAGGTAACTGCAGCAACGGGGGTTCGGGGGCGGAGCCTCCGCCTAACGTTCATGCGGGTCCGGCCCGGCCCTTGTCATTCCAACATTGACGCTGTCAGGTGGTCTTGGGCTTCTTGGCTTTCTTGGCCGGCGTCGGTTTCTGTACTCGTGCCCGCTCCTGCTCACGCCATGCCCGGGCTTCCTCAATGGTGTCGAAGCGTTTGAGGTCTCCGGGCTTGGTCACGAATCGGCTGGTATCGTTATCCACTGGTTTCACCTCACAAGGTCGACCACCACGACAGTATGCCCGGAGGGGGTCAGGGGGCGTTGGATGGCAGCTACTCGAAGCATTGTACCACGTTCCAGAAGGACCTCCAACTGCTCTTCAAAGATGCCCAGGCGGTCAGGGAATCCGGCTGGTGTGCCGGCCGGCGTGTGGACTTCAAAAACCAGTCCTGGCTCGCCGCCAGGCCCGGTCGCCCAGCGGTGCGCCAGCTTCTGGCTCAGGGTGGTACTGAAGTAACCGTTGTCGGCCATGAGTTCGCCGATCTGGTAGTCTTCTGCACTGGCGTAGATGCCTCGGTAGAGCACCAGGTCGACCGCGATACTGCCTTTGGCAATGGCGGCATCGAGGTGCCACAGCAGCTTCTTGATCTGCGCCTCGTCCCCGGGCGTGAACTGTCGGGTACGCCGTAGCCATCCGTTGATTTCCTTGTATTGGCGGCCTTTGTAGGCCACGGCAGCCTTGCGTTCTTTGTCGTTGAGCCGCGCGTTCCAGGCCTGGGATTGCAGGTCAATCCACTCCTGCGCCTCCGCCAGGGTAGAGAAGCGGTGCCAGGAGTGGTCGGGAGGTTGTTCGGAATGGGGCATCATGGGGTGCACACGGAATATCGCATAGAGACCCGGCTTCCTGTCAGATTTCCGGCGGGCGCTTTGGCCGCTTCGCCCGTGGGTGGGTCCGGCGGTAGACTTTGAGAAGCTCCTCGGGGTAGATGCGGGTGTAGATTTCCGTGCTCAAGATACGCTGGTGGCCGAGGAGCTTCTGGACGTGCGCCAAGTCGGCGCCTCCAGGAGATGGGTCGCGTAGGCGTACGGAGCATGTGCGGAATCACTGAAGGCTCGGGTCGTACCACCGCTGCCGCATATAGTAGAGTCCGGTGGCAGGATCCCAGCGCACTCCAGCTGCTCCAACATACCGGTACATGCTGCCACCATTCGGAACGCTATCGCACGAACTCGACAGTGTCTCCCCCCAGGCTGAATAATCAAAAGATGCCACGACGTTATCCGAGTCGGTCCGGGTCATCATTCTGCCGAGGGCATCATAGGTGAAGCCGGTCTCCCCGGCGGTAGGAGTCTTTGCGGCTCCGACGCGGGTCAGGTTGAGGTGGGTGTCTCATAGAAAAAACTGGTCGCGTAGGTTCGGGGGTCGTCCGAGTGGCGATGGTGCCATTCGAGTGGTACGTCGTGTCTGATTGCCCAGGGATCGATCACGGTAAGGACGTCGTTGTGGGTCGAACAGGCAAACGTGCTGCGAAGGGTCTCCTGCGCATTGAAGGCGCTGGCCGCCGGGGTCGGTCGGCCTGACGGTCGCCGTGTATCGATATCTGTCGTTAGCCGTCAATATCGGATGTCAGCAATAGATATCGTCAGGGCTGGCCGAGACACGCGGTCACAAGAGTGTGACTGGAGCCTTGCCGGCGCTTGGCACATCCACGGGAGGCCTAGAGAGTGCCGATGGTTGCAGGTCGTGGGACCCGATGTCCCTACCAGGGGCGCCGTGATCGCAGGCCCGGGAAACGTTTGAACTCCGCGTCCAGGGTGATCCACTCGCAGCCGCTCTCCAGCGCCAGCGCCGCCAACCAGGCGTCCTGCACCAGGTTGCCCGTGGCCTGCACCTGCGTGCAGAGTCCGGTGAAGATGCCCCAGTGTCGCTGGCCCCGCTCGATGACTCTGGCCGTCGGTTCGTACCTGGCGTATGGCGGTATTTTAACAATCCGGCAGTTCCCCTGGCGGCCCGCCCCCACTATACTGCAGAGGTATGCCGATTCAACCCAACTGGGGAGCCCAGGGGCACGCCACGGTCAACCGGGTGGCGGCCGAGAAGATGAGCTCCGACATGCCCGCCTTCTTTTCGGCTGCGGCCGACCAACTGGTGGAGTTCGGGGGCCAGCCGGATCGCTGGAAGATTGACGGCCTGCCGCAACTGGCCGCCTCTAACGTGCCCGACCACTCCATCATGACAGAATTGGTTCCTTCCTACCCCCCGACCCGCGAGGGGTACAACGAAATGCTGGTCGACAAGAACATCGGCAAGCCGGGGCAGCGGGGCTTCTCCGCCGGCTACCTGCCGTATCGAATTTCTGAAGGCTTTGAACGCCTGGTGGCAGACTTTGCCTTGTGGCGGCACGAGACGTCGGCGCATGGTCCAGACACGGCCCTGGCCCAGGAACTCCAGGCCGATGCCATCTCGACCGGTGGACTGCTCGGCCACTTCTGTGGAGACGCGTCGCAGCCGCTGCACACCACCGTCCATCGTGACGGCTGGGTCGAGGCCGTGCAGCCCAATCCAGACCATTATCGAACGACACCCGGCATCCACTTCGAGTTCGAAACGACCTATGTGAATAATGGCGGTGTCAATACGGACGAGGTCAGGTCCAAGGTCGGGCCCCCGCAGGATCTGCAGGGCAACATCCTGGATCTGGCCACCGCCTTTATCGAAACATCGCACCAGTCGGTGCCGGCCATCTACGAGCTGGACAAGCAAGGCCTCCTGGCCCAGCCCAATCCCCAGGCGACGGCGTTGGTGGACGATCGGCTGGCGGCTGGCGCCCAGCTCCTCCGCGACCTGTGGACCACCGCCTGGCACCGCAGCGAGGCCGTGGTCGGCCAGATCCACGACCCGAGCTAGACCCAACCAGCGTTAATACAGCATGCGCAGGCGGCGCATCTTTTCTTGCTGTTCCACAGTGGGGCGCCGCAGCGTACCGCGCACCCAGTCGCCAAACGGCGGAGTCAGGTTGGTATTGACGACTTCGTGGTCGCCGGAGCGGACAGGACCGTCTGTTCGGCTGTCGCCGTCGTGATGCACGAAGTGATGGCTGGTGATGAAGCGCCCCATCTTGGACGTCAGGTACAGGCGCACTGGCAGGGGCGCCTTGTCGAGCATTTCCTGACCCGTCATGTGCGTGTATCGATGCAGGACTTTCGAGTGTAGCGGATACAGGGCTGACGACAGAACAAAACCAGCGGCGTATGGGATGCCGCCCCCCAACAGCAGGCCGGCCCCGAGGCTGGGAAGTTGCAACGGCGACGCCGCCACCAGGAAACGGGCGCAGCCGCCCCACGTGATGGTCATGCCGAAGTCCTCGTCGACCACCGCCTGGCGACCGGATTTGACGAGCTTGTCGGTGACCTTCTGTTTCTCTGCCTCGCTGACGAACTGGGTCACATGATCTTTCTTGAAGGTCACGCCATGATGGTAGCCCATGTGGCTGATGTAGTTTTCCTTCAGCTCTTCACCGACGCTTCCCCACTGCTTCCACGCCTCGCGCTGGGCCTTTTCCGCGTGGTGGACCTTGTCGTGGATCAGCGACTCGGCGTACGACGAAGTCGTCCACCCCGCCGTCAGACCCGCCACAAGCTGGGCGGCCGGGATGGCGGCCACCGCGGCCAAAGCCACCACCGTTCCGGGGAAGAGCGTGGCCGCCACCCCTCCGGCCACGGCGGCAGCCACCGCAGCGATTCGGCCCACCGTCCAGGGCGACAGGGCCGGGGCTCCCGCGGCATAGGCCTCAGCCTTGGCCAGCACTCGTTCGGGATGCAGACGCACCTCGACCGAGTCGCCCAGAATGACCTCGTGAAACGCCTCCGCCGCGGGTCCGGCTTGGGCCAGAACCCGGCGGTGGGGCAAGGCACCCAGCAGCTTCTCGCCGGTCGGCACCTTGCCCGTCAGGTTCTTCCAACTCCGGCGCAGGCAGGCTTCGACCCGGGCGGTGACCGGCGCATCGCCCGCCACGGTGCCTCGTCGCAGCATGGCGGTGGCAGCCACGTGATGGAGAATGGACGTGTCAAGGTCGCCATCCCAACTGCCGTCCGCACGCTGTGACTGGAGGATGTCTTCGACCTGCTGCAAGCGGGCCAGGTTCGGGGCTCGCTCCAGACCTCGGATGACGTCCATGGGAAGTTGGCGGCTGCTGGTGATGCTCATTGCGCCATCAGCATACGGTGCCATGGTGACGCCGTACGTGTGCGCCGCGTCACGGCACTGTCACGGGGTGTTAACTTTTAGATTGGCGCCCAGTTCCAGCATGCGCACCGCGACTTGCTGGGGCATGGCCCGTCGCAAGACGGGCAAGGCCACGTTATAGACCGGGATGCCCGTGCTGGTGCGCCCCTCAGGGGCGCCGTAGTGGGCATGGCCGTGCAAGGCCATGGTCACGCCGTTCTGGTCGATGACGTCTTCCAGATGGCTGGAGCCCAGGAAGGGGAACAACTCGGGGGGTTCCGGCGCGGTCGTGGCCATGATGGGGGCGTAATGGGTCATGGCGATTCGATAGGGCGTCTGCAACTGGGTCAAGGCACTTTCGAGCTTGCGGGCCTCTTCGACCGCCTCTTGCACGAAGTGTTTGATGGCTTCCTCCCCGAAGGCCCCCAGTTGGCGCCTTCCAAAGCCGCCGCCGAAGCCCTTCACCCCGGCCACGCCGACGTCTCCCACGGTGAACCGGTCGCCATCCAATAGATGGACGCCAGAGGCCGTCAGGATTTCGTGCACTTGCCGCTCCTGACCCGCATCATAGTCGTGGTTGCCCAGCACGGCCACCACTGGAATCCGCTCCGCCGTCGCTCTCAGCTCCATGCCCAGGGTGAGAGCCTCGTCGGCCGTCCCGTAGTCGGTGAGATCGCCGCACAGCAATAACAGGTCGCACTGCTGAGCGACCTTTTCGAACATGGGCTCGAGCATGCCCCGAGCCTTGACCGTGCAATGGATGTCGCCCATGGCGGCAATTTTCACGCCCGGGGGGTCCATAAATCGATTTCCTCCGGGGTCATGCAGTGCAGGCGAATGTCTTGCAGGCCTTTCTCCACGTCGCCCAGGTAGTGGATGCGAGACAGCAGCGTGCCTCGACAGACGTCCGCAAAGGGCGAGGGTTGCTCGTACTCGGCCTCGACACGCTGATTGAAGTCATGCAGCACCCGTCGGGGTACTAGCGAAAGCTGCGCGGGGTAGATGAACCCGAACAACACCAGGTGGGCGTGCAGAACGCGCCAGTTGTCGCCGAATCGACGCACCAGACGGTCCCAGTCCATGGTGTGGGCGCAGTGCAGGATGAGGTGGGCGACGTCGGCTCCGTCAAAGCGCTCTCGTTCCATGACGAAGGCCTTGGACCAGATCATCTCCTCGACGGGCATCAACTGGACGGGCCGGCCGAAAAGCGTGCTCGGTGCCGCATGTTCGAACCACTCGTCGTCGACCTCCCCCAGGCCGTTACCGAAGGCGAAGATGAGGTCCAGGAAGACCGTATCGGACAGGCGGGCCTTGCCGAGCCAGTGCGGGTAGGGGAGTTCGGTTTGATAGCCGGCCCGGGCCAGGAGCTGGAGGGCTCGGCCCGCGTCACGCTTGCGCACGAAGAAGTCCAGGTCCTTGGTGTCTCGGACACGGCCGGTGTAGGCGGCACTGGCGTAGGCGCCGCCGACGAGAAACGGCAGTCGGCCCTCGCTCAGGACGTCGAGGCAGTGCAGGTAGAACTGTCGGGTGTTGGCGTCGAGGTTGTTTGGTTCTTCCATGTCAGGTTCCAATCCCGGCCGGGGCGCTGGGCTGCTCAGCGGCATTGCGGTCGCCTACGGCGGCTTTCTTTTCTTCATGATGGGGTTGACCCTGGAGGAGCCAGGTGCACACGGTCGCGAGGGCTGCCCCAATGCATGGCGCCACCAGGTACATCCAGAGGGTTCGATAGTCGCCGGCCAGAAGGGCAGGTCCCAGGCTGCGGGCCGGGTTCATGGAAGCCCCGCTGACGGAGCCCCCGAAGAGTCCGGCGGCCGTGGTGTATCCCCCCACGGCGAGGGCTGCATTATGGCCCGTGATCTTGTGTTCCGAGCCCGTTCCATGGATGACCATCAGCAACCCGAAGGTGAGCACGATTTCCATCCAGAACGCGGGCATGACGCCTAGCGGCAGGGGACTTGCCATGCGGTCCGCCCGCCCCAGCACAGCCTGGAGGAGACTGGCCGCCATGATGCCGGCGACGATCTGCGAGATGATGTAGGCCGGGACTCGCCGCCACGGGAACACGCCCCGCCACGCGAAGCCCAGGGTCGCGGCGGGGTTGAAGTGAGCCCCCGACACCTCGCCACACACCAGGATGAACGACATGCTGACGAGGCCACGGGCGAGGTAGCGACTGACGGGATCGACGCCGAGCATGGGCCCGCCAGCCGCGACCAGAACGCCCATGAACGTGCCGACCCACTCGGCCAGGAGGCGGCGCGCGGGGCTGGGACAATGCTTCTTTAGCAGAGACACTCTGCCGAGCTTATACCCGGACCCGCCCTCCGCTACTCCGCTTCGATGGCCTTCATGGCTTGGTCGTACAAAGGATGCGTATCGGGGGTGAGGTTGCGAGGCGGCGTATCGGGGGCCTTCGGCTTCGGCGTGTCGGGCACCACGGTCTTCGCCTGCATGAGGGCGTCACCGATGGACAGTAGTTCCTCTCGGTCCAGCCCTGCTTGCACCTTGGGTAGAAGCTTGGTCTCTTCTTCTTCGATATGGTGTTCAACCATCTCCATGAGCACTTTCATTTTGGGCTCAAAGCGCTCGTCGGCTGGCTGCAGGAGCTTCAACTCGGCAAGCAAGATCTTGAGCATGTGGTGTTCTTCCAGGCTTTCCAGCACCTGCGACTCTTCTTCCGATACGGCCTTGCGGGCCGCCGGATAGAAGATCTGTTCCTCGATGGCGGAGTGGACGGCCAGTTCGTGGCCAATCTTGCCGGCCAGGACCATCTTCTCCTCCGGAGAGCCGTTCCGCGTCTTGGTGAGCTTGCGGAACTGGGCGAACAGCTCCTTCACGGCTCGGTGGTCCCGCTTGAGCAGGGTGATGGCGTCGATTCTTTTTTCCATGGGCGCTTTGACCTCCGAAATAATTTTGGGCCGACAGGCCTCGTCTCCGGATACCCGACCCCGTCCTGCGGCAAACTGGCGCGGACCCAGTAGCATGCTCAGCCAGAATGCAGCAGTGAGTGGTCGTAATGCGCCAGAAGCGTGGCGCTATCGGCATGTTCCTCGACCATCCTCCTGAGGTGACCCCGATGGTGCGAAGTGCAGTGCGGCCGCCGAGTTTGCCTCGTAGGGCGTGTCGCCAACGAAGATTATGGTGGCTGGACGCTCAAAGGCTGGTGAGCACGTGTCGATAGAAGTCGATAAAGCCCGACTGGTCGGGCAGGGGAGAGTGGACCATGACCATGGTGGCACCGGCTTTGTGCGCCTTGCGCAGCGCTTCGGCATGCTGGTGAAGATCGGTGCTGATGGTCCAGTCTTCCATGACTTTCGACAGGGGCACCTCGCGGTCGGCCCTCTTCTGGATGTCCCTCGGATCGGGGTCGGTCACGTATCGCTTCCACGCGTACGGCGTGAAGCGCCACTTCTCGGCGCCCGGCAAAGCCTGCTCGTGGGTACCGTTGACGACGAACGATTCCAGCACGATGGCCAGGCGGGCCGGGTCCTTGCCGGCTGCCCGCGCGCCCGCTTCGAACGCATCTCGCACCTTGGGGTCCTCCAACAGTTTGAGGGTCGTGATCCATCCGTCTCCGTGCAGGCCCGCCAGGTGGGCGCTCTTCGGGCCGTTGCCGGCGATGTAGATCGGCACGGGCACGGACGGCACGTCATAGAGCCGGGCATGTCGCACCTGGTAGAAGTGGCCCTCGAACGTCGTCATCTGGCCGGTCCATAGGCGTCGGATGAGCTCCACGGCTTCGGCCAGACGGGCGGCCCGCTCGCGATAGTGCGGAAACCGGTCGCCAGTGGCGGCCACTTCGTTGAGGGCCTCGCCAGTGCCCACGCCGAGAAAGACTCGGCCTGGGTAGAGCTGGCCCAGCGAAGCAAAAGCCTCGGCGACGATGGCCGGATGGTATCGATAGGCGGGGCAGCAGACGCCGGTACCGATAAAGAGGCGACTGCTTCGCTGGCCCACCGCGGCGAGGGTGACCCACGCCTGGCTGGTATGGCCCTCGTTGGGTTGCCAAGGCTGAAAGTGGTCGCTGGACCAGGCGGCATCGAAGCCCGCCGCCTCGGCCTGGGCGGCAAGCTGGACGAGTCGGGTATTGGGAAATTGCTCGCTCGACAGAACGTATCCGACCTTGAGTCCGCCATGCGAAGAAGAAGAGACCGGCGCGGGGGTGGGGACGGGGACCTGGGCCAACACCGGGGAGAGGCCCCCCAGCACGGTGGCTCCGCCCGTCACGCTGCAAGATGCGAGGAAATCACGTCGGGTTGCCATGGAACCTCCGGGAGGGGTTTATGGCATTATGGGGCTGTGGTAGACATCCCTAAACCCTTCCAGTCGGGCCAAGCCTGGGGTATAATAGACTCCATGCGCCTCCCCCGCCCCCTCAACATCACGCTTGGACTGCTCGGTGTGTTCGCCCTGGGCGCCGCCGCCATCAGCTCGTGGGTGTGGTGGTTGGGCCAGCGCTTCATATGCGCCGCCGACACCGTGCCATCTACCCAGGTCGCCATTGTGCCCGGAGCCTACGTCTACCCGGATGGGACGTTGTGCGGCATGCTGCAGGACCGCGTCCGCATCGCGGTCGACCTCTATCGACAACGCCGGGTCACCCGTCTCCTCATGAGCGGCGACCACGGCCGCACCGACTATGACGAGGTCAACGCCATGCGGCGCTTTGCAGAGAAAGCCGGCGTCCCACCCCAGGACATCTTCATGGACCACGCGGGTTTCAATACCCACGACACCATGGCCCGAGCCCGCCAGGTCTTCTGCGTTCAGTCGGCCACCGTCGTCACCCAGAGCTTCCATCTCGCCCGCGCGGTATACCTCGCTCGCGCTCAGGGCATCGACGCTTACGGCGTGGCCTCGGACTGCTACGATTACCCCCACATGTCTTACTACCAGTGCCGCGACGCGGCCGCCCGCTGCAAAGCTTTTCTGGACATCGTAGGCAACGTCCCGCCTACTTTCCTGGGGCCACCCATCCCCATCACGGGCGATGGACGCCTCACCAAAGGTTGACCTACCAGCCAGGACCAACCTCCGCGTTTCCCTGGCCAAGTGACGGGGTATCTCCTGAGTTAGAGGCGCTGAGGGACCCTCGGCGGACGTTGGAGGCGACCATGGAAAATATTTTCGCAACCTTTGCCGATATCAATCTTGCGGAAAGAGCCGTTGCAGCTCTTCTCGATCACGGCGGTACGGTAGACTGCATCAGTTTGATATCGAACACATCTAATACGGATCCGGTCAAAGCCGCACAACATGGCGTCACCACCACGACGGGGGCCGATGCCGGCCACGGGGCGCTGACGGGGGCCGGGATTGGCCTGGGCCTCGGCATTCTGGGCGCCCTGGCCTCGCTCATCATACCGGGCTTCGGCATCGTCATCGGTGGGGGCGCGCTGGCCACCGCCATCGGAGCCGCCGCTGCGACGACGGCCGCGGGCGCTATCTCGGGGGGCGTGGCCGGCTACCTCAGGGATCAGGGTGTGCCGGAGATGGCCGCCCACCAGTACCAGGAGGACCTCAACGCAGGCCGAGTCCTGTTGTCGGTGGGGGCGCCCTGTGGGAAGCTGGACCTGCCCTCCGTTGAAGAGCTACTGGCCAAGTACGGGGCTCTGAACGCGACCCGCTATGGTCCGCCGGTGCAGGTTCAGCCAGTCGTCGCCGCCCAGCCGAGCCAGACATTCCAGTCTCCTCCGGTTCCGGCCCAGCCGCTCCAGGCGTTCGAGTCCGCGCCGGTGCAGGCCCCTCCAGTGCCGGTCCCGCCAGTTCCCGCCCAACCAAGAGCGGTACGGCCGGTGCAATTCCAAGCCCCGCCGACGCAGCCCATGCCAGTGATTCCCGAACAACCGGTTCCAGTGGAGCAGCCCGTGCGGGAGCAGCCCGCCATGCAAGCCGACGAGGCACAGTTCGAAGCCCACTACCGCACCCATATGGACGGCACGGGGGTGCCCTTCGCCGAGTACCTCCCAGCTTATCGATTTGGGTACGCGCTGGCATGCAAGCCTGCGCTCACCTGGGAAGAGCTCCAACCGGACGTCCGTGGCGAATGGGAAATGGGTCATCCCGACACGTGGGATCAGATGCAGATGTGCATCCGATACGGCTGGGAGTCCTACAAATCACACGTCGCCTGATAGGAGTGCTGGCTGCCCACCGCCAATATCAGAGTAGTCGAACGTTTCCGAGGAGGTCCTCCCATGCGCCTTGCGCTCCTCCTGTGCCTGGGGCTGTCCCTGGCCGCAGTCGCCCAACAGCCGGGACCCGCCCGTACCAGTCTGAACATCCATCCGCAGTCCCATTGGTCGGCGCCGAAAAAAGCGACGCCTGCCCCCCAGGGACCCATGCTCATCGTGACGGTCGAAAATACCGGCAGTCTCGCCAATTTGTCGACCCTGCAGGGCAAGCGGGAAGACCATCCCCCCGACCCTTCCCGCAACGACCTCTACCAACAGCCCATCTTTCCCGTCGTGCAGTTCTAGCCCGCCCGGCCGTCGTATCATGGCACCATGGAGCCGATTGAGAAGCTAGAGTCGTCCGGGCTGGGCAACTCGGCGACGGCTCGCGTCCTCTTCGAGAAGCAGCAGGCGTTGGCCGAGTCGCTTCGTCTTGATGAACTCAAGAAGCGCCGGGAGGCCGCCGAGGCCGAAGGCGGGGAGTCATCGCACAGCCCCGCTTTTGGCGATGACGCCATGGATGCCGACCTCTTCGGGGGTGGCCACAGCCACGGCTTCTGGGACGAGCCCGAGCGCGAGGCGCCGGCGGAGGAACCGGCCGAGGCCGAGGGCCCAGCGGCGGAGCCCGATCCGGCGCCGCCTGAGCCCGTCCCAGCCCCCGTGCCGGAACCCCCGCCCGCGCCCGACCCGATGCCCGCGCCCGAGGCTGAGCCTACGCCCGAGCCCGAGGCTGCGCCTGCACCCCCAGCTCCGCCACCCCCGAGCGCCCCATTGATCGTCGCCCTGCCCGAGCCTCTGCCCCCTCGCCACCGTCGGCCGGTGGAAGAGCCCCGCGCGGCGGCGCTTCCCTCCGATTTGGACGCCTTGGTCTCCCGCCTGCTGCAGGCGCCTCCCGGGCCCTTGGCGGATCGAGTCCGACGGACGCTGGCCGGCTTCGGGGCCAGGCTGCTCTCGCAGTGTCGGATGTTCAAGGTCCGGGTGCTGGTGACCGACCAGGATCCCTCACAAGTCGTGCCCAGCCTGCAGGGCAGTGTTCAATATGACGGCATCGGGAGCGGCTATTTTGCGGCCGACCGACTCTGCTATCTGCACGTCGAACGGATGGACTGGGGCGACGAATTTGGCGATCCCGTGGCGCTGTCGTTCGCCAGTGCCATCGATCACGCCATGGGCGAGGAGACCTTTGCTTCCCGTCATTCGCCGGCCGTCAAAGCCAGCTTCCGCGCCTGCCAGAAGAGCGAACCGGGCCACAGCTTCGTCGATGGCTGGTGCTCGCTGTCGCCTCAACACTACTTTGCGCAGGCTGTCGCCGCTTGGATGACTCAGCCCGGCGGCCCCTTGCAGGCGGACGATTCCGACCCCTATTGCAGCCGCTCCCGTCTCTACGACCTGGATCGCAGCATGTACGGGTATCTCGAGTACCTGTTGCGAGAAACCCGCTCGTATGGCTGATCGACGGCTGATCGCCGCCTTCATCCTTCTGCTGGGCGGATGCAGCGCTCCTCGCATTACCCCACCGCCGGTCAGGCCGCCGCCGCTCGCTCCACCCCCGGTCGCGAAGGTCGTGGCGAACGTCCCAGTCGACGCCTTGGACGAAGGCGTTCAAGCCTTGTCCGAGGGCCGCCCCAGCGACGCTCGGGCCGACCTGGAGCGGGCCGTGGCGGAAACCCCGGACGACCCGGTGGCGGTCTATCTCTTGTCCCAGGTGACCGGCGACGGCGCCGATCGAGCGGTCGCCCTGGGCGGCCACGGCGGGCTATTCAATCCATCGCCCCCGGCCCAGCCTTCTCCGCCCCGCCGGGTCGCCGTGGCTGGGCCCTCGCCACAGGTTCGCGTGCCGCCGCAGCCTCATCCCATCGCCACCCTCCCCAGCCCCTCCGCGACGCCGGCCCCCCAACCCGTCGCCCCGCCGGCTCCCCCGGCGCCCGCCCCTCGTCCGACGGAAGCCCCCCTCCCGGATGACAAGATCATGGTCCAGGGCACCGTCACCCGCCCCGACGCCCAGGGCACCGTCGGACCTTTGGCTGGGCGGCAGGTCACCCTGCTGGCCCTGGGGGCCGGAGTCGTGGCGCAGACGGAAACCGATATGTCAGGCCAGTTCTGGTTCGAACCGCAGGAACCGCGCTACGACTACTATCTGATCGTCATCAGTCCGATGGCGGCCGAGGCGACCACCGTGCCGGTGCTGCAGCCGGTCGCGGGGCCGCACGGCGGGGTGTCTTATCTCCCGCTGGAAGAGCGAGTCGAGACCCGCCACGACATGAGTTGGCACCAGGCTCTGGACTTGTCGAATGCGGGCATCTACACCCTCACGCTGTCGGCCGACAACGCCGACGCCACCTTCTGCAGCGACGTCCAGCCCACGTTCGACTCCGGCAGCCACACGGCGTTCAACGCCTTCCGGGTCGGCGCGCCATCGTTCCAGGCGGCGCCGCAGCACCGCTAGCTTCGTCGCCGGCCGGAGAGGGCGTCTCCCACCTTGTAGATGTTGGCGAACGTCCACACGGCGCCTTTGCGCAGCGCGCGCCGGATCAACGGGTTCTCTGCGACCGTGGCAATCACGGTGGCCACGGCTTCCACTTCATCATAGTACATGGGCTTGATCTCCTTATGGAATGCTGTATGGAACACAGCGGCAACATAAGGTGAAGCCCCGCAGGGTCTGGCGAACCGCTCGGCGCTAGGGGCGCGAAGGAGGCTCGTCGGAAGTACTCAGCGGGTCTTCGAGTTGCCGCTGACTACTACTAC
Organism: Candidatus Xenobia bacterium; assembly: GCA_036501005.1. Lineage (GTDB taxonomy): Bacteria > Vulcanimicrobiota > Xenobia > RGZZ01 > DASYBA01 > DASYBA01. Next base: position 13,379 of record DASYBA010000646.1, read on the forward strand.
TGCCGTCGTCTGGCATTTTCGTGGCCTCCTTTTTCGCAGGATAGGGGGGAGGGGGCACCTCTTGACGACAATCTATCACGGCCATTTAGCCCTGTCAACCCCACCGGGGCCTGTGTTGCCTGTTGACGGCCGGCTGGATCGGGCCGTGTCAATACCCCCCAGGGGGGATAGGGCTACGAAAAGCGAACTCCGCCGCATGGATCGACGAGCCTTTCTAGCTCTGGCGACGGCCCTGGCCACGGGTCGGGCCTGGGGCGACGACCTCAGCAGCCGCCGGCCCTCGCTGGACCAGCGCCACTTCACCAGTCGTGCCGTGGAGGACCACCTTCGAAACGTGCGGTCGCGAGTGGGCGATCCGGTGCTGGCGTGGATGTTCGAGAACTGCTACCCCAACACGCTCGACACGGCGGTCACGCAGAGCACCCTCGAAGGTCGCCCGGACACCTTCGTCATCACCGGCGACATCGACGCCATGTGGCTGCGGGACTCCACCTGCCAGGTCTGGCCCTACCTGCCCCTGGCCCGTCGTGACGCTGACCTGGCCCGGCTCCTGGCGGGCGTCATCCATCGCCAGGTCGCCTGCGTGCTCATCGACCCCTACGCCAACGCCTTTTCCCACGACCTGTCGGCCGCATCCCACTCGGGAGACCACACCGACATGCGCCCTGGAGTCTTCGAACGGAAATACGAGCTCGACTCCCTCTGCTACGTGCTGCGCCTGTCCCACGGCTACTGGAAGGCCACCGGCGACCGCACGCCGTTTGACGACCGATGGTTGATGGCGGTCCGGTCCATCCTGAAGACGATGCGGGAGCAGCAGACGAACCACGGTCCGTATCGGTTCCAGCGTGACACGGATAGTCCGACGGAGACGCTCTATCAC
>DASYBA010000647.1:0-5109 GCA_036501005.1 Candidatus Xenobia bacterium
CTTAAACTGTCGTTAAGGGCGCCTTGATTGTCGCGCCCATGAGCATGGTGGTAGGGTGTAGGCAGAGATAAGAGCGAGGGGAGTGTTGATGACTTCGATATTGTCCCACGTGGCCGGTCGAGTGCGTCTGGCCTGTAGCGACCGGTTCGAGGTGACGGGCGTCCTGCGGTTGGAGATGACGCCGGGCGTGCAGCGGGTCGCATTCAATCCCGTGACCCGGACCGTGCTGGTCCACTATCATGCTGAAGAAGTGACAGTCGACCGGCTGTTGCAGGTCATGCACGCTGCCGCCGTCCAGGTGCCGCCGGGCCGGCCTGTACCCCCCGCCATGGGCTGGCGCCACATCTTCGGCCTGATGGCCGCCATCTCGGGCCTGCTGTGGGCCGAGAGCGTGTTCGGATTCCTGCTGGCCGCGTGCGAAGTGACGGCGCTGCTAGGCGAAGTGCACCGACTCCCCGGGACCCGCGCCCGCCTCTCCCAAACCCAGGACCTCATCCCCATCCATTCCGACCACCCGTTGGGCCATAAGGGGCCGGTGCTGTGCGGCGGTTACAACCTCGATACCCGCCACATGGGCAACGAGGAGCTGCCCGTCACAGTGACGGGTGACGTGCCGACGGCCCTCAGCACGTTCAGGCAGTCGTGGAACCGCAGCCACACCTCAACCTGATAGCACCCCCAGGGCCGTACGGCGGCTGGCCAGGTAGACGCACAAGCTAAGAGGCAGCGTTACGAGTGCCAGCGGACTGGCCGCGGCCAGCACCAGGAGCGGTCCCGGCAGCATCCACTGCAGGGTGCGCACCCGCACTGCGAGCCACCCAGCGCTCGAATGGCAGGCCGTCACCGCGGCGCAGGCGCTGCTGCGGAGGAAGAGCAGACTGGTCGCCCCCGCGCAGACAAACGCCAGGAGCCCCGGGGGCTGCGCCATCGTCGCCACTCCGGCCAGCAATCCGATATCCCACAGGCGTGACCCCAAGCTCCACGACAGCCAGCCATCCAGCGTCTCCTGGGCAGATAGAGCGCTGATTCGCACCAGGTCGGCGGCACCGATGCGTCGTTCCTCGAAAAGCCGGCGGGGCACGATCCAGCACGTGACGACCATGGCCAACAGCGTGTAGAGCGCCATCCAGGCGGGCAACATGTCGGCAGGCACCCACGCGAGGGGTGCCAGGAACAAGACGGCCAGACCATATCGACTGACGAGGCCCCGCGCCCGTCGCCGCTCGCGCTGGTACTCGCGCACCACCAGGGGGTTCGAACTCCGAGGTCGGAGCACGCCCGCCACCGTTCGCACCATCGGCCGAGGCGAGAGATCGAGGTTCTCCAGGCGACGGCCGATCAGCGACCTCACCGGTCCCAGCAGGGCCAAGGTGGCGCCAGCGACCACCGCCAGCCCGACCGGGTTCCAGGCCGCCCAGGCCAGACCGAGGCCCACGAACGCGAGGGCCAATACGGCCGCCACCAGGCGACTGCCCTGCACCAACCAGAGTTGCTGGGCATAGGCGACCAGCACGGTCATGAGCAGGACTGACGGCAGCCACACCAGCGCCGCCCCACCCCGATCGCCCAACCAGACCAGGCATGCGACGACCAGCCCATGCTCGAGGGTCGAGCGGAGGCTCCGGCGGGTCAGACCATCGGACCAGTGCACGCCGTCACCGGGGGCCAGAGGCACCAACTCCAGGGTGCGGGTGCGCTTGAGGGTCTCCAGGACCCGACTGTCCCACGCAGCCAAGAGGGGAAGAACCAAGCCCAGCGAGCTGAGGATTTCGGTTCCGACCGGGCTGGACGAAGCCATGGCGACTGGCATGCTCAGTCCCAGGGTCGCCCCGCACAAGGCCAGCAGTACGCCCGGGTGGATGCGGCGCTGCCCGCCTCGCTGCAGCAGAAGGTCGACCGGTGACCGTTGCATCGACTGTATCATAGCACGTCCCACAAGCACCTTGACGACCAGCGTTTCATCCGCTACACTCAACCTATCACCTATCCCATCTATCGAAAGGAGAGGTCGTTATGCGAAAGAGTGAGATTGTTATCGCCGCCTCTCCGTCCGCGTCCTAGAACCTGAACCTCTGACGATTCGGACGGAGCCTTTGTCTCGTCGCGCTCCCAAACGAATCTAGGAGGACTCCACCAGTGCAATCGCTGGGGTATATCGGTTTTTTCGCGCAAGCTTTTCAGGAACTCTCTATCGAAGGCACGCCCGGCCGAGTGGTCTCCGACCACGGCGGCGCTTATCTGGTTGATGAGCAGCTCACCACGGTGTCCGGCCGACTCCGCCATGCGGGCACCCAGCCCGTGGTGGGCGACTGGGTCGTGGTACGCGATACCATCATCCAGGCCGTCCTGCCTCGTCGCACGGAGCTTCGCCGCGCCGCCGCCGGGCGCCGCACCGAGGTGCAGGTGCTGGCGGCCAACGTCGATACGGCCTTTGTCGTCATGGGGCTGGACGACAACTTCAACCTGCGCCGCCTGGACCGCTTCCTGACCCTCGCCCAGGGCGGCATCCAGCCCGTGGTCGTATTGAACAAGACCGACGTCAGTGCAGAAGGCGAGTCTCGACAGGCGCTCGTCCGACAACTCCACCCGACGGCGCCATGTGGCCGCATCAGCGCCGTGACGGGCGATGGACTGGACTTTCTCGTCCCCTGGCTGGCCCCCGCGCAGACCGTGGCGGTGATCGGATCGTCGGGCGTGGGCAAGTCCACCCTCATCAACCGACTGCTGGGCGAGGATCGGCTTCGCACCCAGGCGGTACGGGCCACCGACGCCCACGGCCGGCACACGACCACGCACCGTGAGCTCCTGACCCTGCCCGGCGGCGCGCTGCTGATCGACACGCCGGGCCTCCGAGAAGTCCAACTGTGGGACGACGCCGGGCTGGACGACGCCTTCTCGACCGTGACGAACCTCAGTCAGGCCTGTCGCTTCCGCGACTGCCGGCACGACAAGGAGCCGGGCTGCGCGGTGCGGGGGCAGGTGGCGGACGACGAGCTCCGTACTTTTCACAAGCTGCGCCGTGAGCTCCGCCACCAGGCCTCCCGCCAGGACGGCCGCATCCGGTTGGAGGAGAAACGGCCGGTTCGTCTCATTCATCGGGCGCAACAACGCAAGTACCGGGGGGAGCCATGAAGAAGACGCTGGCCATCCTGTTCCTGTGGCTCTGCCTCAATGCAGTGGCCGATCCGGGCTGGTCAGGCACATGGCTCGGGCACCTCACGGTGAATGGCCAGAGCATTCGCATCCTGTTCAACCTGGTGCCCGCCTCGGAGGGCTGGAAGGGCACCATGGACAGTCCCGACCAGCTTGCCGGCAGCCTACCCTTGAGCCAGGTCGAAGTTCACGGGAGAGACGCCCGCCTGGCCCTCGCCATATCCGACCTGCACTACGTGGGCACGCTGGCCGAAGATGGCAGCCACGCCAGCGGGACCCTCACCCAGAACGGCAAGTCGGTGCACGTCGACCTGGTACGCAGCGACCCGCTGACGGCGCCCACTCGGCCGCAGGATCCCCGCGGGCCGTTTCCCTATGAGGAGCGACCTGTCGTCATTCCCGGGCCAGGAGGCAATCAACTGGCGGGCACCTTGACCGTGCCCCGGGATCACCGGCCCGCGCCTGCCGTTCTATTGATCGCCGGCTCGGGTCCACACGATCGAGACGAGACCATCTTCGGCCACCACCCCTTCTGGGTGCTGGCTGACCGCCTCTCTCGAGACGGCTGGGCCGTGCTCCGGGTAGACAAGCGAGGGTGCGGCCATTCGACGGGTGACTACCAGAGCGCCACCACCCACGACTTCGCCGCCGATGCCCTGGCCGAATATCGGTTTCTCCTTTCCCAGCCGGACGTCGACTCCCACCACGTGGGGCTGATCGGACACAGCGAAGGCGGCATGATTGCGCCCCTGGTCGCGTCGCACGATCAGACCGTCTCGTTCGTCGTCCTCATGGCAGGCCCCGGCGTGCCGCTCGACCAGCTCATGCTGAAGCAACAGGATGCCCTCATGCGAGCTGAAAACGTGCCGGCGGCCTTGCGGCAAGACCGCCTGGCGCGCTACCGACGCTGGTACGACGTCATCAAGGCCAGCAAGTCGCGGGAGGCCGCGCACCGCGCCCTCCTGAAGGCATATCCAATAGATCAGGCGGAGATCGAGCAGGTCGTGACGCCCTGGTTCTACGACTTCGTCCGCTACGATCCGGCGCCGGCGTTGCGAGACACGCAATGCCCCATCCTCGCCCTGGACGGTACCCTCGACCTGCAGGTCGACGCCGACATGAACCTGAAGGGCATAGCCGATACGCTGACGGCGGCCCATCACAAGAACTTCAAGATCGAAAAACTGCCGGGCCTGAACCACCTCTTTCAAACCGCCACCACCGGCGACGTATCGGAATACGGCAAGCTACAGGAAACCCTGTCTCCAGTCTTCCTGTCGAAGATCGAGACCTGGATGGACAGCCTTCGCTGAGCGGCGCTTGGAGGGGGGCGCCTCCCCCTGATGAAGGGCTCGCCGGCTCTCGGCTAGAATCGGGGTGGCCCATTCAGGTTGGGAGGTCAAGGCATGAGCCTGGGGGTCTGCTACTACCCGGAGCAGTGGCCGGAGGATCGGTGGGCAGCCGACGTGGCGGCCATGGCCAGGCTCGGGCTGCGCTACGTGCGCGTGGGAGAATTCGCCTGGGGTCGACTCGAGCCGCAGCTCGGTCACTTCGACTGGTCCATGCTCGATCGCGTGCTGGATCTTTTGACCCGGCACGGTCTCCTGGCCGTCCTCGGCACGCCCAGCGCGACGCCGCCGCACTGGCTGGTCGAGCTCTATCCCGACATCCTGCCGGTCGGCAAAGATGGGCGCGTGCGGCAGTTCGGATCCCGCCGCCACTATTGCTTCAGCCATAAGCCTTATCGAAAGATGGCGGCCGACATGGCGGAGCGCATGGCGGTGCGTTATGGGCGACATCCCACCGTCGCCGGTTGGCAGATCGACAACGAGTACGGTTGCCATGACACCGTGCGATGTGCCTGCGCACTGTGCCGGCGAGGCTTCCAGCAGTGGCTGTTCGAACGCTACCGCACCGTCGAGGCTTTGAATCAGGCCTGGGGCACGGCGTTCTGGA
>DASYBA010000648.1:0-3162 GCA_036501005.1 Candidatus Xenobia bacterium
AAGGACACGGCGGTGATCACGGGGGGTGCCGTATCGATGACGACCGTCCCGAGCGAGGCGCCGGCGGTGGACGTCCCGACCGTCGCGACGGCGCTCAGAGACTGTCCCATAAGGCACCAAAAGGGGGTCGGGCGACGTAGAAGGTGTATGAGAATCCACCACTACCCCAGCGACGTCACCGACGAACAATGGGCCTTGATCGAGCCTCAACTACCCCCGGCACCTCCCGGGGGACGACCCCGAAAGACGGCGATGCGGGACGTCGTCGATGCCATCTTCTACATCCTCCGCACCGGCTGCCAGTGGCGCTACCTGCCGGCCGACTTGCCGCCCAGGAGCACGACCTGGCGGTATTTCGATCGGTGGCGTCGCGACGGCACCCTGGACGCCCTCCATGACCTGCTCCGCCGCAAGGTCCGCGCCGCCGAGAAGCCCTACCACCCCCGCACCTCCGCGAGCGTCGACAGCCAGTCGGTCGACACCACCTCCGGCGGCGAGCAGCGGGGCCGCGATAACGCCAAGAATGTGGACGGGCGGAAGCGCCACATCGTGGTGGACAGTATGGGCTTGCTGCTGGCCGTCCTGGTCACGGCTGCCGACGTGGACGACGCCAAGGCGGCCACCGAGCTGTTCGCCCGGCTGGAAGGGCAGCCGGTGAGCAAGGTCGTGAGGATGTACGCCGACACCAAGTACCACAACTTCGCCCTCTACGAGTGGGTCGGTGCCAACGCGGAGTATGAGCTGACCATCGTGCGGCGGCCGGCGGGTTCGGAGGGCTGGGTGAAGCTGCCGATCCGTTGGACGGTGGAGCGGACGTTCGCCTGGCTGGGGCGTTGCCGCCGCCTGAGCAAGGACCGGGAGAAGAGCGTGCTGTCGTCGGAGTCGTTCGTCAAGTTGGCCATGATCCAGTTGATGCTCCACCGACTCCAGCCCGACGAAACCGACGCCGAGTTCCAGTACCGCGAGGCGGCCTGACACTCCTTATGGGACAGACTCTTAGCGTGGATGACGCACTAGTGCCCTGACCACGTTTTATTGAAAGGTTCATCGCAGGTTCTTACAACTGGGCATCGGAGTCATGTCCCAGGAGGAGGATCGTAGCGATGAACAAAAAATACGTCGTGAGGCTGGAGGACGAGGAGCGGGCGCGGTTGGACGCCTTGGTCAGCCAAGGCAGGGCCGCGGCTCGGACCATCCAACGGGCCTGGATCATGCTCAAAGCCGACGTCGGGCCCGCCGGACCCGGTTGGTCCGACGCCGAGATCCAGCGTGCCTTCGCCGTGGGGCTGGTGACCATCTATCGCGTCCGGCAGACCCTCGTGGAGCAAGGCTTGACTGCGGTGTTGACCCGGCGCCCCAAGTCGCGGCATCGGCACAGGAAACTGGATGGCGAACAGGAGGCCCATCTGATCGCACTGGCGTGCAGCCAGCCGCCCGCGGGGCGCCGTCGGTGGACCGTGCGGTTGCTGACCACCAAGTTCGTGGAGTTGGGATACATCGATCGCGTCGCCCCGGAGACCGTGCGCCAGACGCTCAAAAAAACGAATTGAAACCCCATCTGGTGAAGATGTGGTGCATCCCACCGCGGGCCAATGCCGAGTTCGTCTGGCGGATGGAAGATGTCCTGGAGACCTACAAGTTGCCCTACGATCCCCGCTATCCCGTGGTCTGCATGGACGAGACGAGCAAGCAACTCGTCGGCGAGGTGAGGGCGCCCGTGGAGGCGGGGCCGGGGCGAGTGCGGCGGATGGACAGCGAGTACGAGCGCAAGGGGACGTGCAACCTCTTCATGTTCTTCGAGCCGTTGAGGGGCTGGCGGCGGCTGTGGGTGACCGACCAGCGGCGGAAGGTGGAGTGGGCGTGGTGCGTGAAGGAATTGCTCGATGAGCATTATGCGGATGCGGTGAAGGTCCGCCTGGTGTGCGACAATTTGAACACCCATACGGGTGGGTCGCTGTACGAGACGTTCCCGCCCAAGGAAGCCAAGCGGCTGTGCGATCGGCTGGAGTTCCACCCGACGCCCAAGCATGGCAGTTGGCTGAACATCGCGGAGACGGAGCTGAGCGCGCTGGCCGAGCAGTGCCTGGACCGTCGGATGGAGAGCAAGGAGTTCGTGACCGCGGAGGCCAGCGCCTGGGAAGCGGAGCGCAACCGCCTGGAGGCCAAGGTGCGCTGGCGGTTCACGACCGAGGATGCCCGGATCAAGCTGGAGAAGCTCTATCCGGTCTTGGAGTGGCCTGGGTCACCGCCGGCCGCCGGCAGGACGGGCGCGGTTCAACCTTCCGATAAATGATGGACAGCCGTCGTGTACTTACAGACAGGTGAAGAGTTGACGACGAGCGGGGTTCGCCGTCAACCCTTCAGATCCCGGTGGTCAGGGTACTAGGGTGGTGCCGTACTTCGGCATCGCCGTCGATTCCCTGGACAAGCTGTGCCACCGCATCTCCATCGCAAAGCACTGCCTCAGAAGACATTGCGCTTGGTGTTCGCTTGGCCGTTGGGTTGCAAGCCTATGCCGCTGAATGAGTGGCGAACTTGACCTGGACGTCCTGATCGGACCCCTGGGCAACCAGCGGGTGCGCCGGCTCGGGACAATGCCGACGATGCATGATCACCGAAAGAGGGGGGCTCGCCCATGTCGCGGTCGTTCCATCGCTCCTGGCTCATAGGTCTTGTCGTCGGCCTCGCAGGTTCGGTGCACGGACGCGGCGCCCGGGCTGAAGACAAGGCCATGCTGGATCGCATCATCTCGAATGTCGCGTCCAATGAAACTTTGTATGAAAATATCGAGATCATATGCAGCACGACCATGCTCGCCGGGGAGAATCGAATCCCGATGAATGCTTCGATGCTCCTGAAGAAGCAACATGGTGTATCCAGGACGGTCCTCCAGGAAGGCTTGTTCTACTACAAATGCGACGACCGAGGGACCACGGCCGATGGCGCCCCCCAGGATCTGAGCGCCCTCTGGGGATACGACGGCAAGACGACGCGTCTGGTCGAACAGAATGCCTATGCAAATATTTACCACGGGGAGAAGCACGAGTCGACGTGCGTCCTGCGGCCCCATCTCTTCCTCCTCATGAGAGGCATACGCGTCTTCGTTCCCCTTTCCGTGTTCCTGCGCGCCGACGAGGCATTGAAGAGCCACCAGCTCGCGGG
>DASYBA010000649.1:0-3368 GCA_036501005.1 Candidatus Xenobia bacterium
CGGGGCGCGCTACAGTATGTCCTGCGGGTGCCGGTGGGCGTGGTGGGCGTCATCTGCCCGTGGAACCTCCCCCTCCTCCTGCTGACCTGGAAAGTGGCACCGGCACTGGCGGCGGGCAACGCTGTCGTGGTCAAGCCGTCGTCCGACACCCCCGGGACGGCCACGCTGCTAGCCGAGGTCATGCGAGACGCCGGCGTGCCCCCCGGGGTCTACAACCTCATCCATGGGCCGGGGAAGGACGTCGGGGACGCCCTGGCCCGGCATCCCGGCATCGACGCCATCACGTTTACCGGGGAAAGCCGCACCGGCCAGAGCATCATGGCGGCCGCCTCGAGCCGGGTCAAGCCGGTCTCTTTTGAACTGGGCGGCAAGAACGCGGCGCTGGTCTTTGCTGACAGCGACGTGCCCGCCGCCGTGGCCGGCGTCTGCCGCTCCACTTTCACCAACACTGGACAGGTCTGTCTCTGCACGGAGCGGGTCTATGTCGAACGGCCCATCTTCGACGAGTTCGTCAGCAGGCTGAGAGCCGCCGGGGCTGCCCTTCGCCTGGGTCCGCCGGAGGACGACAACGTGACCACCGGTCCCCTCATCTCGCGCCACCACCGAGACAAGGTGCTCGAATACTACCGTCTGGCGAAGGCAGAAGGCGCCACCGTCGTGCTGGGAGGCGGCGTTCCCGACATGGGCCCTCGCCTCGCCGACGGCGCGTGGATTGAGCCGACCATCTGGGTGGGCCTGTCCGAGTCGGCGCGCTGCATCCGGGAAGAAGTGTTCGGACCCGTCTGCCACGTCGCTCCATTCGATACGGAGGAGGAGGCGGTCGCCCTGGCCAACGACTCCGAGTACGGGCTGGCCGCCTCGGTCTGGACCCAGAACCTGGCTCGGGCCCACCGGGTATCCGCCGCCCTGCAGGTGGGCATCGCCTGGGTCAACACCTGGTTCCTGCGAGATCTCCGCACTCCCTTTGGCGGCGTCCGACTGAGCGGCATCGGCCGGGAGGGCGGCGAGCATTCCCTGGACTTCTATTCAGAACTGCGAACGGTGTGTATCAAGCTATGAACGGCAAAGCGTATATCGTCAAGGACCGTCCCCAGCCCCTCGCCCACTATCCGCACATGCGGCAGGTGGGGAACCTGGTCTTCTGCTCCGGCCTCTCTGCCCGCCAGCCGGATGGCACGGTGCCCGGCGGCGGGGCCAACATTCGCATCCAGACCGAGGCGGTGCTGGAGAACCTCAAGGCGCTGCTCGCGGCCATCGGGCTGACGCTGGAAAACGTGGTCGACATTACGGTCTTCCTCATCGACATGGTGGATTACGGGGGGTTCAACGAGGTGTACAATCGATATTTCCTGGCGGAGAGCGGGCCCACCCGCACTACGGTGGGCGTGCGCTCCCTGCCCGGCTCGCATCTTTTGATCGAAGTCAAAGCCGTCGCGTGGAATCCCCATGCAGCTTGAGACGTTGGCCCAGGAACTGTGGACCGCCGAAGTCGACGGGCGCCCCTGCGATGCATTGACGGCTCGCCATCCCGAGCTCACGCTGGACGACGCCTATCGGATCCAGGGGTGGCTGCGACAGAAGCGGGGCACCCGCCTGGTGGGCTGGAAGGTCGGCCTCACCACCGCAGCCGTGCAAAAGTGGCTCAAACTGGACCACCCTGACTTCGGCGCCCTGCACAGCGACATGGAGGTGGAAGATGGGGGAACCGTCCTACTCTCCCGCCTGATCGCCCCCCGTGCGGAAGGCGAGCTGGCGTTCGTGCTCGGCCGCAAGCTGCGAGGGCCGGGCGTCGGTGCAGCCGAAGCCTTGCGAGCGATAGACTTCATCCTCCCCGCTATCGAAATCATCGATTCTCGCATCAGAGACTGGAAGATCGGGGCCGTCGATACGGTAGCCGACAATGGCTCCAGCGCCCGCTTCGTCATCGGCCGGCGGCCCATGCCCGTCGACATGGACCTCAAGACCATCGGCCTCACGCTGCGGGTCAATGGCGAGGTGTCTTCCACCGGGGCCGGCGCCGCCTGCATGGGCAACCCGCTCAACGCCTTGCTCTGGCTGGTGAACGAACTGGGCCGACAGGGGCTGGCCCTGGAGGAGGGACAGGTGGTGCTGTCAGGAGCGCTGTCGGAAGTGCACACCCCCAAGCCGGGCGACCATGTGGAAGTCCAGCTCGGGGGCGGCAGGGTGGAGGTCCGTTTCGAATGACCGGTCTACAGGATATCGCCAGCCGGCTGGATGCGGCGGCCCAGGCGGGAAAGCTCATTCCCATGCTGGACAGCCCCCTGTCGATGACAGAAGCCTACCAGGTGCAAAGGCTCAATATTGAAAGACGCGTGGCCCGGGGAGAACGCCTCATCGGCTACAAGATGGGGCTGACCAGCCGGGCCAAGATGAAGCAGATGGGCATCGATACGCCCATTTTCGGTCGCCTGACCAGCGCCATGCAGGTGGGCGATGGAGGCACCATCGATCGCCGGGCACTGTGCCATCCCCGTATCGAACCGGAGATCGCCTTCCTGCTTGGGCGGGACTTGGCGGGCCCCGTCACTCCCGCAGAGGCCCTGCTCGCCATCATCGGGGTGTGCCCTGCCCTGGAAATCATCGACAGCCGCTACGAGAACTTCAAATTCACCCTGCCCGACGTCATCGCCGACAATGCGTCGTCGGCGGCTTTCGTGCTGGGCAGCCGCTGGACCCTGCCGGGCGTTCCCATGGACAACCTGGGCGTCGTGCTGGAGGTCAACGGGCGGGTCGTGGAGACGGGCAGCTCCTCTGCCGTCCTGGACCACCCCCTGCGGTCGCTCGCAGAACAGGCGCGTCTTTTGGCATCCCTCGGCGAAGGTTTGCGGGCTGGACAGGTGGTCTTGACGGGCGGGGTGACAGCAGCCGTCAACCTGGAGCCCGGCAGTTGGGTGCGGGTCTCGGTCGATAGGCTGGGCACCGCCTCGTGTCGAACCCTACCCGCATGTTGACCGCCTTCAACCTGCACCAATGGATTGAGGAGCACCGGGAGTTGCTCCGGCCCCCAGTGGGCAACGCCCTCCTGTGGCAAGACCGCGACTTCATCGTCATGGTCATCGGCGGGCCCAACCGCCGCAAGGACTTCCACGTTGACCCCAGCGAGGAGTTCTTCTACCAGGTAGAAGGCGACATCGTCCTCAAGATCGTGGAGGACGGCGTGCCTCGGGATGTGCCCATCCGGCAGGGCGAGGTGTTCCTTTTGCCTCCCATGGTGCCCCATTCGCCCCAACGCCCGGCGGGCACGGTCGGCCTGGTGCTGGAGCGAGCCCGCCAGCTCGAGTCGGAAGCGTTCGAATGGTATTGCGAAGGGTGCGGCCACAAATTGTATCGAGAAGACTGCTTCGTCA
>DASYBA010000650.1:0-18250 GCA_036501005.1 Candidatus Xenobia bacterium
GGTCCCCCGGCGCAAGATCGGCAGTGACCGGCTGGTCTTCACTTTCACGGAGGACAGCATGAGGGCATACCAGCTCCTGGACGTCTTCATCCACGAGCTGGGCCACCACCGCGACTTTATGTTGAACAGCAGCGGACTGCCAGGCGGCGAACCGTATGCGGTAGCGTATGCGCGAAAACACGGCCCGTTGCTGTGGGACCGCTACATCGACGTTTTTGGCGACCCTACCCACCAGGCTCCGACCGGGGGCCAGGGTCGCGATGTATCGGCTGTCCGGCAGCCGTCCAGGAGGTAAGCTTGCGACGGCTCATCTTACTGGCGCTCCCCTGGCTGACCGCCGCAGCGCTGGCGGTCCCCGTCGTAAAGGGTATCAGCACTGACGCTCCCAAAGACCAAGTCGTCTCTGGCCACATCGTCATCCCCACCGACGCTGCCGATATTGCGGCTGGGCGTGTACTCTACCTAAAGAACTGCGCCAGTTGTCACGGACCTCTGGGCGAGGGGAATGGACCAGCCGACAACAGCGACTTGGTCGCCCTCGAGGTCAGCATGATGCTGGATCCACGACCCACCAATTTTCACAAGGACAAGCTAAAGTATGGCACGGACGATGCGCACGTGTTCACCACCGTGTGGCTGGGCGCCAGGCATTGGCGCAAGGCGCCGCCTACCAGCGGCATGACCGGCTTCAAGGGCACAAAAGTAACGAAATCCCAGGTCCTGCAGATCCTGGCCTACATCAAGCACGACATGCTCGGCAGGCCTTTGCAGTGAGACCTGGACCCCACCAATTTTAGAATGCGAATCTCGGTCGTCAAGTAAGACAGCCTATCAACTTGACATCTAGCAGCCCGGCCCATAGGATCGGATTATGGAGCCCCGCACATCTTCCCCCCAAAGCACCACAGCGACCGTGCGACAGCGGGTGCTGGATGGCGGCGAGCGCGTTTGGCGTCTGTGTGACTTTCCAGCTCCATCCGCCACGGCCGTGGCTCAGGCATTGTCGAGACTTTGCCGCCAGGGCGTTCTTCGCCGTGTCAGCAAGGGGGTCTACTATAGACCCCGACCCACACCGTTTGGAGAAAGCCGTCCCCATCCGGTCCTGCGCAGGGTCGCCAACCTGTCTTTTCTGCGGGGGTGTCCGCAGCGAGTCTACTAGGCTTCACCACGCAGGTCCCCCAACATAGCGAAATCTCAACAACGGCTCCCCGCCTCTCGAGGAAGTTCCTGGCAGTCGGGACTGTCGTTCATACGCGCCGGCCGGCGGCCTGGGCAGAGTTGACTCCTGCCGATGCCGCGCTGCTGGAGTTCCTTCGGGAACGAGGTGCAGCCAGCGAGCTGTCGCCCACGGCTACTGTCAGACGCCTGCTGGACCAGGTTGCAGAACCAGGTCGCTATGAAGCCTTGCTGCGGTTAATGCACAGCGAGCCACGGCGGGCACGCGATGCGGGGCGCCATTGGCCAGCAGTTGGGAAAGTCAAAGCGGATCCTGAATCCTCTGCGGAAATCCCTCAGTCCATTGTCAAGGTTCAATTTCGGCATACTGGCGGCGCTGAGGTATGCGCACGACTGGCAGGCCGCATGAAGCTGTTCGAACATGATGTAGGCGCTCGAAGCTTTCCGACAGGCTCTGTCGAATTCCGAGGTCCTTGCGCTGCTGAAGTCGCAGGACCAGCAGTTGGGAAAGGAAAGAGAGCGACGGTAGTGGGGACGGAAGACGGTATGAAAAGGAAGAATCCGCCGAAGGCTGGCAGAAAAGTGAACGACGAAGAAGACCGTTCCCTGATCCTCCTGAGCAAGGAACAGTTCGATACCTTGCAGCCGAGGTGGAAACAAGAAAGAAGGCACCCGCGGGCCTGACAAAGCTCTTCGTTAAGAAATAGGCCGACCGTGGAGGCGCCAGGACCGCTGATCCCCTCGCGTGGAATACGCAACCTCCCCGCTGGGCGCCTGGTTCTGCCGCGGCCGCTCGAGGTAGAGATCTCCATCACCTGGCAAACTGGCGGCCGGAGCCTTGGGACGTCAGAGGTGCGGCTGGCTTTCCATGTGCGCAGCCAGCACCTTAAAGAACTCCCTCTGATCCTTAGGCTCTATCGTGTCCAGGTGGACCTCTTCCGGAAAGTCGCCAATCGTCAATCTGATGATGACTTTCGAATACCAATCCAGATGTGTTTCCAAATAGCCCCGCACGGCCTGGAAGAAGCGCAGGGCCTCCGGATAGTCGATGAAACTGATGAAGGCTTCGTGCTTATGCTCGGCCCGGCATCTGGCTTCTCGACAGGTACCACCCTGGCAGGCATGAGCCGGGTCGTAGCCTTTGGCGATGAGGGCCTGGACAAGTGGGGCTATCTGCTCGTCGGCGGCAACCATTTTTCCGTCGGCTTCCATGACGAGTACCGTCGGGTGGCAACCGGGGGAGAGGTCGTGAAGTTCCATGGCGCCTTCTTAGCCGTGGCCGCAGAAGATCCCGCGATGGCCGCAACCAAAAAGGACCCCGTTACACATGCCCTCTGTATTTGTTCGGTGCCCAGTCCCACGCGTGGCCGTGGCGACAACGAGTCCAAGCGGAATCCTCCGTCCTCCTTGGGCGCCATCGCCTCGAGCTAAACTGTCGCCGAAGGCGGTAGTGTCCAGCACGTTCCGCGACCTCACGC
Source organism: Candidatus Xenobia bacterium (assembly GCA_036501005.1). Taxonomy (GTDB): domain Bacteria; phylum Vulcanimicrobiota; class Xenobia; order RGZZ01; family DASYBA01; genus DASYBA01. The sequence goes on from DASYBA010000650.1 coordinate 2,655, forward strand.
TTCGCCTCTCCGAACCATCCGAGAGCGGCGGCCAGGTTCGGCTGAACGCCGGCACACCGTTCCATCCACTCTAGGACCTTGGTGGGCGTCTCCTCCATCAGTCCGTGACGCATGCCCCAGCTCAAAGTTTGCCACAGGGGTGGGTGGCCCACCAGGGGGGTCGTCCTTCGAGAAGGCCCTGACAGGATCGCAAGCGAGATATTCGTCGATCACCAGCTCGAGAAGACGGCACCCTTCCCTCATGTCCTTTAGGACGAGTGAGACGGCTATGGCGTTCTCGATACTGACGGATCGCACCATGTCGTATCGAAACGTTGAAAAAACGGCGTTGCTCAGCTCCCTCTCGCACCAAATTCTCGCGCACGCCCTCTCGAGTCTGGGCCCCGGAGCGCTCCAACCCCTATCCGGGTCCCCCACCTTGGAGTGAACATTGGCCGATGTTCACTGTATGGAGGGGGACCGTTTTGGACCGGTTTAGAAAAGACGGCAGGCTCTGTGCGGAGCGCTGGGCGGGGCACGCCGCAGACTGTTTCAGGGCACCGGCTGCGGTTCAAGGATCACGATGTGCGAGCATGGCTGGGCACTTCCGTGAGGATGCCGGAGTACAGTTGTCTAGATCCGGCGGGCCATCCGGGAGCAGGAGCCCCGGGCCACGAGGGGCGTGCTGACACTGTCCGGTATGCCTTCCACCAGTCGCCGTGGGCTCGTCTCACTCGAGTCTTGCCTGCGAGCCAGAGACGCTCCAACCCTGGCCATCGTGCGTCGCCTCGAACTTCAGGGGAGCAAAAAGGCCGTTCAAGTCCTTGGACCGGTCCTCTAGCTGCTCGTCAGAGCCCGCAAACAGGTGGCTGTTGGGCACATACTGTCTCGCCACTGCAGGCGGGGGAGTGCGGACGTGTGCGCTTTGTTCGCGGGCCGAACCGTCAGGGCGCGGCGACCGAGGCCCTCACTACCCGGGCAGCCCCGCTCTGCTTCATCCCGAGAGCCTCCCCGGACTCCGTCGTGTGCATTTCAGGGTTGGTTTGCTCCCCTACTCTCGCAAGCTGTCAATTAGGCCGTGCGCGGATCGAACGCGCGACACCCTGATTAAAAGTCTAGTTCAGGGCGTTCGGCGGCGTTCAGCAAGGTCCCTAGAGGGCATGGAATCTAGCTCCGCTGTTCAAGGGGGATCGACCCATGTCGACGGGATCCATCGGCTAGTCAGTCAGTTTGTCAGTCATGTCAGTCGTGCGCCGGGTCGACCCGGTGGCCCGGTTGGCGAGATGACGACACGATGTGGCGGGGTGCCGTGGTAGGATGGCCCGGCTCCCGTTGACGGCCGCTGACGACGCAGGACGGCTCATGGCGGCATGGAACGATGCAGGTCAGGAGGCAGCCAGCCATGCCCAACGCCAAATTCAAAGAACTCATCTTGCACGTGGCCAAGCGCTCGGAAACCGATCCACGCTTCGGCATGGTCAAGCTGAACAAGATTCTGTTCAGCGCCGACTTCGAGCAGTACTATCGACATCAACGGTCGATCACCGATGCTGAATACCAGCACCAGCCCCAGGGTCCAACCGCAAGAGCCATGGTGCCTGTTGTGGAGGAACTCAAGAGCCTGGGCGAGGCGGCTGTCGACCTGGTCGACCACCATGGCAAGAAGCAGAAGCGTCTGATTGCGAAGCGAGAGCCGAACCTTGACCTCGTGCCGGCTGACGAGCTCGCTCTTGTCAATTGGTTCATCGACACGTACTGGCAGATGAACGCCAGCGAAATCAGCGAATTCTCCCATCAACGCTTCGCAGGTTGGCGAGCTACATCCGATGGAGAGACCATTCCATACGGGACCATCTTCGTGGACGAACAGCCGCCCGATGAAGACCTGGCTAAGTTTGGGATTACCCCTGAAAGCCTGGCGGCCGGAGAGAAGGCGATACAGGAAGGCCATTACCAGGATCGGGAGACGCCGTAGAGGGTGGAGCTCTATGACCTTGAGTGGGCCGATCCCGCCTGGGATGGTTGGGATAAGCTCAAGAACCGCCTGCCTATTGGAATCGAACAGCGGGTTCTGCAGCAGTTGTATATTCTGAGGCAACTCCCAGACTTGGGGCAGTGGTACCCTCCCGTTGTAGCTCCGGTGCCGCTTCCGGGCCGGTGGCAATACGCTTTCTCTTTTCCTGGAGCCTGGGCGGGCGAACGCCATCGTTTCGTGGTGGCGTACAAGCGGGATGACGAGCGGCGGCTGATCATACTCCAGGCCATCGGCTACTACAAGGAGCTGATTCCGGACGACGACATCGGCGACTTCTGAGCCCTACGAAGACCGGATCGCAGGGGTGGGTCCCGCGGCCCAACGTCGCGAACGTGGAGGAGGACGTCGCCTCCCGGGGTCCGGTGACCAATCCGCCAGTCGAATCAGCAGCATGGCCGGTGGCCCTGCTCGTGGTTCACGATACCGTCTGCGATTGAGGCGCAGGTAGTCTGACTGTTCCAGAGCGCCACCTGGCCTGTTTTGGACTGGCATGCTACCATGAGGGCATGCGTCAATGGCGGCGGGATGTGGTGTGGTTGCTGGTCGTCGCCGGCGGTCTGGCTGTGATGGCCGCCGAGCACCGCGCCGTTTCTGTGCAGCCGATCGCACCTGCCGCACCAAGCCCCCTTACATCAGGTTCTTCGTCCGCGACAATGCCGCGCCGCGGCCCTCTCACGCTACATGGAGTCACATTTGGCATGTCGACAGGACAGGTCCAAGGCCTGCTTGGAAAACCTGGGCACGTTTACTCCTTTGACGACGGTCCGTCTTGGACATATCGATACCCTGGCGAGAGCGAGGAGCTTTCGTTGTGCTTCAGCAAGCAGGGGAGCCTGTGGTTTATTATGGGACCCACGATCGGTATCGGGGGCCAAGTGCTGGCTCGAGCCGGGATGTCTCAAGCCGCCTTGATATCGGCGCTGGGCCCGTACGACAAGAAAGGGAGCGAGTGGGGCGGCACCGGAACGGTCCCTGTCCTCTATTGGGGCGAGACAGAGGTGCCGTTCTGTCAAGGGAAGGTGGTGCGGTTCATCCAGAAGAGTGAGGAGCGGAAAGCCTACGAGGCCAAGCACCCTGTGCCTCTTTTGTAGTGGGCGACGACCTCCGAGCTGCCACCGATAAATTTGTCTACGCCTGTGTCCAACGCCCACCGCAAAGTTGCGCGCATTGCTAGCCTTTCGCTGAGGTAGCCAGCATTGTCGCCGCCATGTCGACGGGCTCACACCCCCGCTCTCGCAAAGGAATCCAGCATCGGTCCTTCGCGCTCATATTGTCGGCGGGAATCCAGCGGCTGGCCAAGTCAGTTTGTCAGTCATTAGCTCAGCCACCTTCTCTCTGTCTCCAAGCGCTCTCTTGTGCCCATGGGGGTGGTCGCCTGCGCTCCCTGGCACCATCATGACCAACAAGCTGTCGTCTAGCGGCCCTGGTCCAGGGCAAAATGGGCAGGGCGCCCTGGAAACCGACCCGAAGCTCTGGCCATGGGGCGTCTTCCTGTCGGCATAGGCTTCATGTTCCTGCTCCTGGTGTCGGTCGGGCCGGCTTACATTGCGCATGTCTCTGACATTGTGGGACAAGCGAACTGGGGCATCTAAGTGGAAGCCCGCCAGATCTTCCTGAGCCTTGTCGAACGCCAGAGGAACCCAGCAATCCCCGGCAGCGTCGGGGACTTGCTGGCCGAGTTGCTGCAGTGCTGGACATTGTACCGAAACGGCTACCGGGAGAGGGCACAGGAACAGGTCCGGGCGTGGCAGCCCGTTCCAGGTGAGCTGCATGGCCGCCATCTTTGGCTCCTCGCACGCCTCGCCAAACTGGACGTCGCTTCATTTCTGCGATTGCAGGACCGTCTGGTCGGGCAACAAGGCCGAACCAAACTGGTGAAGGAGTTGACCCGTTTAGGACTGGACGAATTGGCCTCGGGACTGATCGAAGGTTGCCGCAGCGAAGACGCCGCTTTGTGCGCCATGTTGCGCATCCAGGTCCACAGCGGGAGGCATGACGTCGCAACGGGCACAATGCAACGCTTGCTGGAGAGGCCTCCAGACACTCGCTCTTTCTTCCGAAGCCTGCTGTTTAATGAGCCGGAGTTGCATCCATTCGCCTGGACCTTGCTGCGCGCCCGGACTGACTTGACGTGGCGAATGGAGTACGCGGCAAGGTGCGACAGCATCCGCAGCCTCTTGCGAACGGCCAGCACTGAAGCTGCCCGGGTCGCCCTCCATCAAGCCGAGGCGTGGTACCGTCAACACGAAGTTGACGTTCGCCCGTTGAAAGAACTTGCGCCATTGTACCACAAGGCGGAGGCTTTCATGGAGGCCGATCGGCTATTCGCCGAACCCGAGGAAGTCCGGTTTGGTGAGGCCACGTTGGACATGGCTCGCTGGATGCAACAGGCGGACCGGCCGGATGAAGCGCGAGTCTGGCTCGAGCGAGCCAAGACAGAATTGGCCCGACCACCGCACTCGATGGCGATGGAAATCGTGAGCCTGGAGGCGGTCCTGGTGGGGGTGGAGGCAGCTCGGACGACCCGCGCACTTTACGGCGAAACATTTCCGCGCGACGAGGACCTGGCCGTGGTAGCGCTACAGTCGGGGGACGTCACCAGAGCCCAAGCCCTTATCGATTCGCTCAGTCCGGGTTTTACCCGCGATGGCCCCCTGGAGGACCTGGCGCTCCACGAGCCGTCACTCGAAAGGATGACCCGGTGGCTGGAGCAGCAGAGCCGCCCGTACGCCGAGTGTTGTCGGATTATCGAACACATTGCGGAACGAGACCATTCGGCCGCTCGGAGCATCTGTCGGAAGCAGCCAGACCGCCTGTCACGAGAGCACGGCTTCTGGACATTGGCGTCTCTAGCCGCGCACGCCGGCGACGAAGAGTCCGCCCTGTCCGATAGTCAGGCAGCAGTCAGAGAGCTAAGGTTCGAGGCAACCGCGAGGCTGCGAATCGAATGCCTCGCTCGCCTGGGGGCCGCTGTAGCGCCCGAACTGCTGGACGGCCTCGACAGCGGGGAGCGACTGGGGCTCATCTGGCAACTCAACCTGCCGCTACAACGATACATCGAGCCCACAACCGGTAGGATCACCGAGGAGGTCGCCTACAGGTTGGCGGAGGACGGGGATTGGCCGGGCGCCCTGGAGGTGATGCAGCGGGGCATCCGCGAGGCCTGGCATCCGTACGCTGTCGTGATGGGCTATGAGCATCTCCTTGAGGTGGCCCGGCGGGTTCCTCTTAACAACCCGGGAGAGGTGCAGACACGGCTCAGTCATCTAGCCCAGTCAGCGGTGTCGCCCGCACTGGCCCTCAGCTACGCTGTCATGCTGGCAGATGTCGAGTTGCTGAGCGGCGACAAGGCAGGCTGGTCCAGATTGTACGGGCTCCGCCGACAGGTGCGGAATCTCCCCGATAACCAGCGCGCCGATGTCATGGCTCGCATCGCCGAAGTCTCAGTGACCCACGGGCGAAGCCGTTCAGTCACGCACGCCATCTGCCGCCTCTCCAATGGACCTCGCCGGCCATGGGCTATCTTCACTCTGGTGCGGGCCCTGGTATCGAAACAGCAGTGGGCGTTGGCGCGGCATGCTTTGGGTGGCGCAGGGGACGACGAACCCCCCGCGACCACCCAGGCCTGGCAGTCGCTCGGGATCGGGCTGATGCAGGCCAAGGACTTCGACGGGGGCCTCGCTCTCCGCAAGCACTCAGGCACTTTTGAGTTTCAGCTTCTGGAACAAGGTGCCCGGGCGGCGCTGGATCACGGGCGTCTTGAGCTCGCGGAGGAACTGCTGTCCCAGGTCAATCGACAGAACCACTTCATCTACCGAGAACTCTGGCAGGCCCAACTGCGCGCACGGCGACTGTCAGCAGCGCAGGCGACCTTCCGTCGCTTGAACACGAGACCGCAGGCACTCTTCAGGGCGGACCTCATCGAGGCTGGTCACGTCGATGTCGCATTGCAGGACCTCGCCGAAGCCGACCGTCCGGCCGTCGTCATCGCCTTGCTGCGCCGCGGCCATCGAAACGAGGCCGAGCAGATATGGCCAGAACTATGGAGTGGTCCGGTCTCGGTCGCAGATTCAGTCGAGATCCTGGCACTCTGGGAGCCGTCGTGTGTCCCGGAGTTGATCCGTATGGTCAACCAGCTCGCTCCGTAGGCGGCAACAGACGGTTTACGGAACTTCGGGCACAGCCGTGTCCCACCAACTAAAAAGAAACTCATGGCGAGACTGGAGATGCGATTCCCAGAAAAACGCCAGATAACGAGAGTCCGTTTGCAAGATGAGAGAGAACCAGTCGGTCTCGTCAAACATCAAGTACCCGGCTATTACTGTGTCTTCCTCGAAGAGCTCGTAGCTAAGGGGCACGAGAAGCGCTCCCAATTGGTTGGACAGGCGATCCATGGCAGCGGCCACAGACAGTGGCTCGCACAAACTCTGTGACGCCACGGCATCAAAGAAGGCGTCGTCCCCGATGTCCTCGCAGTAGCTGAACAGCACGTGGGGCCAAAAGGACAACAGATCCGGATACTGCGATTTGCAACCCTCTATGCCACGATAGACCGCCAACAGGCAGTCCACGCCCTTCCGCCGGCATGGGGTGTAGACGGGTCTATAGAAAGTATCGTGCGAGTTACAGCGGAAGTCGCGGCAGGCGATCTTGATTCGTTGCTGCGCGTTGGTCTTATCCTCCACTGACAAGCCCTCGCAGTCGTACTCGCGCATCGTCGTCTATCGGAGTTACTATGTAGCCTTGCTCGGGATCTCCGATAATGCCGCAGCGCGCGGTGCGGTGAGTCCAGTAATAGAGGGCCACGTAGGCGCACACGTAAGCATCGAGTTCGTCCTCGGCATGGTCAAGGGTGGTCGAGGTCCGGCACTGCTCTATCTCACTGCAAAGGTTCTGCCAGTGGGTGGAAGCAAGCTGAAACAATGGGCCACTGACCGACTGAAGGTGACCGATCAGCTCCCTAAACGCCAGCTTGCGAGAAGCAACCGTTCGCCCCTTCTTTGCTTTGTATTTAAGTGTCCGGGGCAACCGGAACAGGCAGAGAATGGCAGTATGGGGGTAAACCTCGATCATTCGACGGACGGGAGCCGCAGACGGGAGAACTGGATCGGTGGAAAGATCCAGAGTCTTTGCCAACGACTCGGCGCGCACGCCCTTGGAGAAGGCTGGCTGGTGTCGGTTGGCGGTGTGGGCACTACCTTCGCGATGCCCGAAGACCCGGCTGATCACATTGTCGCAGCCTCTCCGTCGAACGTCAGGTGGAACAATGAGCGGAGCATCGACAGCGACTAGACAGTCCCCGCTGGTGAAGGGCGCCAGCCATTTAACGATGTCCAAGTCCGTGCGGGCACGGCCGGAATTCAATATGCGCCCGCTATCATCCACGGCGCACAGGCCCGTCCAGTTCCTCTGACCCCATGCCAGATCCAGGCCGATGAAGAGCATCCTTCCTCCCAACGCGGCTTGATGTTTCAAGAAGCCCCCGCTCTCACCCCTCCAGGCCAAGTGGGCTCGCTTGGCAGAGCTGTTTGAGCGCGAGTTAACTTGGAATGCGGACCCCTGCTTCCTCAGCACGACTGCCATGTGGTCGCGTTAACTCCGTATACTTGTAATCGCTCCTCGACGTTTTCAGACCTCAATTGTACCAACCGATATTGGCCTGAAGGTTTTGGTTGGTAGCGTGCCTGTCGCCGCAGGGAAGGCACGGAGGCGCGGGTATCCGGTCGTTCCGTTCCTATTATGGGAATGCTGGTGGTGCAGGTCTCGCTAGCTGCCTTGCTAATCCCACCACAGATCCAGGCTCAGATTGCCAAGACGTGTCTCCAGGTCCTCAGCCATGTTCGCGTCTGGGCAAAACTCTATTATCTCTGCGGCTAGGGAAGCAGCATCGTCCGGACGCCTCCTGAACTTGGCTACCACCGAATCAGTCGTTGCGATTCGAATGTCCAGGCCGAACCTCTCGTCCAGATCTCTCAGTTTCTCGATGATATGATGGGTCTCCAGTCCGAAGTTCGGGGCGCTGGTCATGGCGAGTCCGAGGGCATCGAGCTGCGACTTGCCAGGGCCCACCACCAGCTCTATGCCATCAGGGCGCTCCTTTGTATGCCAGGTAACCGTGCCGATAAGGCAATCAAGCCGCTAGGCAGCGCTTTTCTGACCTCATCAAGCAGCAACTCCGCGTCTTTTTGGGGGACGATGGCGGAGAGACAATCCTTACGGTTCTGACGTCCCCAGTCCACGCTGGCAAACCTGCGGATGCGCGTGGGCATTAGCTTCTCGAAGGAGGGCGTGAAGGCAGCCACCTTTCTGCTCAGCCTCTTGGTGGGCGGGCTTGGGTCGGGTATCAGTAGGGCAGAGAGGGGTAGAGGTTGGCGCGGGATAGGTGGAACTGCCGCAGGCTGTGCAGACATGACAAAAAACCTTAAGCCAAGCCTCGAGCCGGGCGGATCGGTTCGGACCGAGTATGAGATTTCGCCAAGCCGGTTGCCCGTTTTGAAGCGTGTCACAAAACCAGATTGTAGCGGCTTCGTCTGCTTCGTCAGATCCTCTCCCAGGAACTGGACAAAGCCTTCAACTGTGACGCTTTCTTCCCGGGTGGTGGCCTCTACCTCGTAAGTGTCTCCGCGAGTCCGGTGGTCGTAAAGCTTACCCACCAAATAGGAACCATCCGCCGGTGATTTTCCGCCAAGGAAGCCCACGTATCGACGTAATTCGTTCTGATCTCTCATCAGTTGTTCCCGACAGCTTTTTCTCATAGGTGGAAACGAAATTCCTGCCGCTCAGGCTAGGACCATACTGCAGTTTCATGCGGTGCGGCCGTCTCCTTGCGGACCAGTGTGACCGTTTTTCAGGTGAGTGTGTGTCGGCCCTGCCGAGACGGCAGCAGGAGCGTGGAGATTCCAAGGACAAGGCCTCGTCAATGAGCCGGGACAGCTTCTGGTTGATGGCGATCGCACTGGCGATTGCGATCGGGGCCGCTTCGTCACTAGGCTGGAGGGTGCCGAGGGCATACCCGTTGGCCGCGACCCCCAGAGCGACGTTCGCGCTGGTCTCGACACCCGCTGCCTCTCCACGCCCGCCTCGGCACAGGTCATGGGATCACGATCTCACGGTGGGAGGGATTTACCTCGGGGAGTCCGGCCGTGAAATCGACAGAGCAAAAGGAATGCCATGTGACCACGAATGTAAGAGCTGGGGCAAGTTTATCTCGAACTGGGGCGACGTGTCGGTCATGTGGGAAAATGATAGGGTAGTGAACATTCAGGGGGTCGATCTCAAAAAGTCGGCCACCGACACGCTTCTCAGCCGCGGAATGACCATAACGCAGGTTCAAAAGTCCCTGGGACCACCGGACGAAAGCAATCGCACCGGAGTGGGTAAGTGGGCGTCGCACCCCGAGATCGCCAGCACATACCTCTACTACTACTCAGACCACTCCGAGGTGTGGGTTCGGATTGGCGACAAGGAGGGACTGCTCTCGGTGGTGCTCCTTCCCTCCCCGCCTCCCGGACCGGCACCCCATCAATGAGATGCAGTTTGTCGGGGCGGTATGATCACCAGAGGTCGGTGATCGTATCGTATCGTTGAACCACCGAAGCTATCTCTCGGGATAGCTTCCCAAAGAGAACCCACACACCTCCTGCCCATAGAAGTCAATCTGCAGTTGCCATCGAGGGTAGCACCACGCTGCGTTGTCAGCCCAGGTATTCATCGCGCATTGAGGAACCCCCAGGTACTCCTCAACGAGCTTCCTGTGGTCGCCGACCATCAGGATGAAACGCCCATTGTGTTCAAGAGTAGTTCCGTTGTCGATGCGTGCAATTGAGTCCACATCCAGCACGACCTTCAACATGGTCACCCCGCGTTCGAAGAACAAGTATTCGTTCCCGAACAAGGTAGGCTCCCCCATCAGTTCCCTGACCTTCTGCCGGTTCCAACCCAGTTCCAAGCGTCCCACCCCGAAGTGACATCCGGGGTGATCGATGGTGCACGGCGGAGATTCGTTGGCGGCGACGGCTAATTCAAAGACCGCAAGAAGTCGTTCGATGTCGGGCTGACTGAGCTTCGAGTCTTGAAGCAAAACCCGCAGCCTGTCTCGCCGAAAGCTGGCATCGCGGAGGGAGCGACTTTGTGGATCTGCCTTCGAGTAGGCCGCCCCCCAGCATCTTGGGCAGATGATGCTGGGTTTCTCATAGCCCAGCAACCTGACCAATTCGCGGTTCCTGGGGTCGGGCCGGAGTAGGCACACGTCGCAACTCTGCTTTCTAAACCACTCTAGAAACCGCACCAACGGACCTTGGCCAACTCGATGAGATGCACCTCCAGGACGGCGTAAGGCTGCCGTCAGGGTCTGGGCGATGTGCCTGCCAGCCCGCCTTTGAGCGAAGTCGTTGAAGTGTGTTCGGCCATGACAATGCTGACCAGCACCAGACCAATCGGAGCCTCGGTTCTCGACCGAAGAGTCTGCCCCTGACGCCCGATTCCCGATTCGATAGATGCAAGATTCATCTGAGGTAGCGCCTCCCGGGGCACCCTTCGGCGAGGAATATTGTCGCGGCGAGGTAGAGCAAAATACGAAGGGGACGCCTGCAGACGGTGGTGGCGGCTCGGCTATGCCGAGGGGCGACGGCAGAAACAGCAAGAGACGAAGCTGCTCAGCTACATGCTGACCTTCGGACTGCTCCCTCGGAAGAAGGTTCGGAGCCCCGATACTCAACATATCGAAAGACGATTCGCTAGACCATCGCAATATAAGTCGCCAAAAAGGCTTGACAGGCCATGGTAATTCCGATACAATCAAAGGACAGGTTCAACCTGCAACAAGAGCGCTCCAACCTCGATAAATTCTTGATCTTTAGGTAACTGGGCCGCTCCACCACGATGTGGAGGAAGTATATGGCTCAAGAAACAGTCGATTCCAAGGCAGCTCGCTTGACCCGAACGCGACCGGTACAGTGGGGCACTGCGACAACCGTGCTGGTCGACGGTGATCGTGACCGGTACCTCGTGCGAAAGCGTGCGGAGGGCACTTGGTCGTGCATGTGCGCGTGGGGGCTCTACAAGATGCACGTGAAGCATTGCTCACACGTATTCGCCACGGCGCTGATGGCACCGTTCGTGCAGGAGGTAGCATGATGCCCAAGACAGCCGCTATTTTCCACGCGCCCGTCTCGGCGTATCCGACCGCTGTCCAAACCATAACCTCGTCATCGTCAGCCCTGGAGCCGATCCTGTTGACCGTTGAGGAAGCCGCCAAGCTATATCGACTCGGTCGCACCAAGATGTACGCGCTCGTAGCAGCCGGGATTGTCCCTTCGATTCTGCTCGGCCGTTGTAGGCGCATTCCCTTGGCAGGGCTCCGTCGGTGGGCGGAGGAACAGGGAGCAGCGTAAACTCTCGCTGCCTCGGCCGTACCCCTTGGCGTAGCCAAACCGTCGCCGCCCCCTGCGGGCGGTGTGGACCATGCGTGATAACCCCGTCCCCGAGCACGGAGCCCCCGCCCAGCAGGGCGGCGGGGTTATCCGCAGGGTCCACCACCGTCCGCAGGCGTCTCCCCTGAGCATGTTGCTCTGCCTCGCCTTGCAAACGTCTCGCTCATCAACGTGAGGGGAAGATCGTTGCAGAGAAAGGGCGACAGAGTTGACCGGGGAACCACGCGCGAACATTAGCCTGGAAGTCAGACCGCCCGCCACTATAATGGTGGGAGAGAATGCATGAGAGGGAAATCATGGCAAAGAAGAACACGGGCCGTCGTGGCCATGGAGAGGGCAGCATCACCCAGCGTAAAGACGGTCGGTGGGTGGGCCGGCTGGATCTGGGATACGAGAACGGCAAACGTAAAGTCAAAGACTTCTACGGGCAGACCCAGAAAGAGGTTGTCGACAAACTGACCAAAGCCCGACGGGATCTCCAGCAGGGGTTGCCCGTCGCAGTGGAGCGGCAGACGGTAGGGGGCTTCATTGAGGAGTGGCTGACGCGTGGGCCAGAACTCCTGAATATCCGGCCAAGCACCCATAACAGCTACTGCTTCGTGGCCAGGTCGTACCTGGTGCCAACACTGGGACGCATCCAGCTCCTGAAGCTGACGGCCAGGGAGCTCAACTCCCTATATGCCAGCCTGCTCAAGGACGGCAAGTCGGCCCGCACCGTTCAATACGCGCATTCGGTCCTCCACCGCATCCTGAAGGACGCCGCCCGAATGGATCTGATCCCCCGCAATCCAGCCGACCTTGTAGACGCCCCCAGGGCCGCCAAAAAGGAGCTGACTCCGCCTGATCACCAGCAGCTCGTGGCCTTCCTGGACGCAGCCAAGAAAGACCGTCTCCATGCGTTGTACGTGCTGGCCATCACCTGCGGACTACGAGAAGGCGAACTGCTGGGGCTAAAGTGGCCCGACCTCAACCTGGAAGCCGCAGAGCTGCAGGTGCGACGGACTGTGTACCGCGTGAAGGGTCAGGGCTGGGTCGTGAACGAGCCGAAGACGGCCAAGGGGCGGCGGATGATCGCACTGCCAGACGTCGCTGTGGAGGCGCTGCGCAGGCACCGGGTCGCCCAGCTAGAGGAGCGACTCGCTGCTGGACCCACCTGGAAAGACAATGGATGGATGTTTCCCAACACCGAAGGGACCCTGATGGAGCGGCAGAACCTGGTCCAACGGTGCTTCAAGCCGCTCCTGGAGAAGGCAGGCATGCCAGCGACGACACGGTTCCACGACCTTCGGCACGCGATGGCGACAATGATGCTAGAGGACGGGGCACACCCAAAGGTGGTGCAGGAGCGACTTGGTCATGCGACCATATCGGTCACGCTGGACACATACAGCCACGTAAAACCGAAGCTGCAGCGGGAAGCGGCGGCCAAATTCGACGAACGCTTCAGTTAGGACGAGTTCTTCGAGGTGTGATATGGAGCAAGCCGCAGCCAGGGATTGCTTTCAGTACAAGAACGGCATGTACAGTTACGAGTACGTAAATGCCGAAGGTCGCAAGTGCCGACACAGTATCAGCGAGGTCTCGGCCGGACTGGTCGATAGCCAGGAGAAGCTCAGCGTCACCCTGTCCACCAGCGCGGACCGGCGGGCGAGTAATGCTGGAGCCCGCCTTCTGACTGAGGTAAATGGGCCAACCTCGCTGCCGCATCTGCTTCGGCTAGCCCCAACGGACATCACTGCCCAGTGGGGACTGCGACAATATCCCGGGCACCCGGAGGTGGTTGACTGTTTACTTGGCGTTGTCGCGAAGCGGCACACCTGGGAAAAACGGATACGTACCAGGGAGAATCGTTCCATCAGGTACCCGGCAAGGCGAACGCGGTTCAGGCCCTTGGGCATCTGGGAGATCCCCGCGCCATCCCGGTCCTCCTCAAGCAACTGGTACAAACGCTCCGAGACAAACGTTTGCGCATACAGCTCCCGTTCAACAACGGTATCGCTTCGTATGCCACGGGGCTATGCACAGCACTGGCTCAGCTCGGCCAGGTCGATGCGCTCGATACGCTGGAGACCTTTCTCGACCATCCAAACAACATCGTGCAGGGAAGCGCCCTGCGTGGACTGCCGGACGAACGGAAGGCGCGGTTGGTGGACTCCCCGGACGAGGCGCTTCGTATCGAAGGGGCTTTTTCTCTATCCCGCCTGGCCAGGCCTGAGGGCATTGAGATGCTCGCTGGATTCGCGGAAAAGAGGCCTCAGCTGGATTCGCAGTTGCGGCAGTCCCTGGTGAGTCGGATGATATACGAGGGAAAAGAGGCTGGTCGTAGGCGGGTTGCCCAGATGTTCTCCGATGAGCAGGACATGGAGGTCAAGCTCTTCATGGCCCCGAGTCTACCCCAGGAACGGGAAGCTGAGGTGATATCGTTCCTGGAAGACTGTCTTGGCCACCGATCGCCCGTCATCCGCCACATCGCCGCGGGAAACATACCTTCTTCGCTGGCTGGTGCAGCCCTCGCCGCCCGTGCTTTGGTAGACGAGCCCGATCCCGTGGTGAGGCGGGCATTGGATAAACCGAGAAACAAAGGGCTTATGCAATAGAACGACTGCCGAAAAACAAAAGCCCGCCAGGGCATCTGTTGAGTGGGATGCTAGACGCGGCGGGGCAGAGCAACAAGCGGGGGGGACGCCTGCGAACGGTGGTGGACCCTGCGGATAACCCCGCCGCCCTGCTGGGCGGGGGCTTCGTGGTCGGGGCGGGGTTATCACGCATGGTCCACACCGCCCGTAGGGGGGCGACGGCGGTTTGGCTACGCCAAGGGGGAACGGGAGGTGCAGCAAGTGATCACTCTGCGGCGTGTTTCCTCTGCCAGCGCCGGAGCCCAGCCAGCCGGATCAGCCTAGGCGACAATGATGCTACAATTGGAGGTCTAATCCAACATCGATGATGAGTCAGGGCTTGTGCCATGGATTGAACAGGGATACACGGAATCGCTGAAAGTCCCGAACGTTGCGCGTCACCAAGGTAAGCTTGTGGACAATGGCAGTGGCCGCAATCATCGCATCTTCGTAAACGGTATTCGATTGTCGATGCATCAGCTTGGCCCAGAGACGGAACGTGACGGCATCCATCGGCAGGACCTGCCAGGTCACAGCCACTTGGTCAGCCCATGCTTCGATGGCGGCGGCCTTTGCGCCGTCCTGTTCTCGCGTGATCTCTATGCCCGCCTGTATTTCCCCCAGAGTCACCGCGGATATAAAGACATCAGCATCGGGGATCCCTTTGAGCCATGCCAGCACCCCGCCGTGAGGTCGTGGCTTGCGCAGTTCCGATACGACGTTCGTGTCAAGCAGGTACATCTGACGCGCTAGAACGAAACGGGTCTTCGTCGTTGTGCGGAACCCCGTTTCGGAACCTTCAGATCCACCCGCCCTTCATCTGACAACAACAAGGCCTTCAGGGAGGGGCGTGCCGCCTGGTTGAGCCGGGTCCATTCAGCATAAGGAACCAGTACGGCCGCGGCTTGCCCGCGGCGGGTGACGACCTGCGGGCCGTCTTCCAGGCATGTATCCAGGAGTTCGCTGAAACGGGCTTTCGCGTCGTGGGCTTGCCAGGTCTTCATGCGGCGCCTCCCAAACTAGTCATGTGACTAGTCTACAAACCCCAGGCTCAAAGTGCAAGTGCCCGCGGGCGAGCGTAGGCTTAAGCTGTAGCCCTGCCTTGGTGCTGTGGCCCCTCGGCAGTAAACGCCTCACAGTGAGCCGTCTGTTTCGGCTCCCAACCGAAAGTCTGTCACTTTGTCAGCCCGTGTCTCGACGATGAACGACTTTCCCGACCGTGGATCTTTATAGATCATTTCTGAGGGCGTGTCCCAGGGTTGGGGTCGCCCCAGGATTTGCGCTACTAATTTGGTCGGATCTCCCGACGAGAGGATCGTCTTGCCCTGGCGTTCGAGTTGATCGCCCGTGACGAATTCGGCAGCGTAGTCTCCCTCGGGAAGGTACGAAACCGTTACCTTGCCCAGTTCCATGGAAACGTCGCTTTGTTGGATGGCAAATGGTCCCAGGTACTCACCAACGGCGCGCTCACCATCGCGTTGGGTCCACTTGAACGGCTTTCCCACCAAGTGCTCGACCTGCGATCGGGTCATGCCC
>DASYBA010000651.1:0-6413 GCA_036501005.1 Candidatus Xenobia bacterium
AGCTTCTTCCAGCACTCGTCGCCGCGCAGCTTAATCAGGCCCGCCCCCAGCATCACCCGGAAGCCCAGCCAGCGAAAGAGCCAGATGATCTCGACCGGCGGCGCGGTCGCCGGGAACGGCCGGACAGCCAGCAAGGGACAAAGAAAGATGGCCAGGAAGCCCGTTTCGAGAAGCAGCGACTCCCATCCAAATCGATACCAGACCTGCCCGACCTGCACCAGCGACTGGTATAACACCCAGAGCAGCGCCATCATGAGGGCATTGGCCGCCCCCAACAGGACGGCCAGGCTGACGGCAGCCCCGCTCCAGGCCACCACCGCCAAGGCCCGGTCGCTGTCGTCGAGCCAGAAGAGTGTGGGGGTGTTCCAGAAGGGGTGCGGCTCGTCACGAACCTGCCGCAGAAACAATCGCATGGGGGTCAAGCCGTTCGAACCGATCAGGGCTCGATTCTGGCGGATCGCGACGGCAAAAGCGACCAGGTAGACCAGGCCCAGCAGGCGGAGAATGGCAAAGCGTACCCACCAGAAGTGCGTCAGCACTTCGACAGATGGCGGAGGAAGGCCAGTTCCTGGTCGGTCGTGGCCAGACCGGACCGGCGCAGGGTGCCCATCGCGGTCGCGGCCAGGAGGCGAGGGCCGGACGGGTGGAGGATGAGACGGCGCACGGAGGGGTCCCACATATTCAATAGAAGAACGGTGTCCTGCAGACTGAGGAGCGGCCCCCCTTCGGCCAGCGCCACCCGCAGCGGCCAGCCGCCCTCGGCCAGCAGCTCGGCCACGCCGGCCCCCAACGGCTCGACCTCGCTCCGAGTCGGACTGAACCAGCGCCGCCAACGGCGAGCCTCTTGCCACCACCGTCTCCAACGCGGCAACGGTACTTCGGGGACGGCCACGGGAACCTGCAGACGGGCCCGTCCCAGCTCCAGGCCCGCCCGCTGGAGCCGGTCGCCCAGGATGTCCTGGAGAAAATCGCGGGTGGGGCCGTCGAGATAGAGGAGCCGAGCCGACGATTCGTTTCGCCACATGGAGTACCAGACGATCCCCGGCGTGCTGATCACGTCGACCAGCGACATGGCGTCGCCGCGGTTCGTCTTGAAGAGAGGCTTACGTGCGGCGGGCACGGTGGCGAGCTGCTCGTGTCGATAGCGAAAATAGGGGATGAGGCGTGGCAGGTCGTCGACCTGGGCATACAAGGCATCCAGGGCGCCCTCCAGCGTAGCCTCCTCTCGGCCCGTCACGATGCCGACGACCGGCAGGTCGCCGAAACGGGGATTGGACTCGACCAGTTGTCCATCCACGACCCGCTGAACGCCGGCCTGGCCGTCTTGGCTGATCCCCAGTTCACCGCCCCCTTCAATAGGGACCCGCCACAGGGTGGGCACCGTCAGGATGACCGACGAGGGGGACGGCCCGGAAGGAGGCGGGGGCGCAAGATCCGTCGTGCCATCCTGCATGGCGAAGACCTGGGCCATCCAGGCTTGTTGTAGAAAGGTGAGGCGAACCATGCGGCAGGCAGGATCCCGGTGTTTTCCGAATCCGCCCCTCTCGCCCCATACGCAGACGCCCCGAGCTACGGCCTGCCGGGCCACCTCCCGCAAGCTCATGGGACGGTCCTCGGAATCGATGAGCTGCGGCAGGTCCACCAGCCGGGACAACGGGGGATCGGCCGCGTGCAACAGGGCGGCGGGGCCGGTGGCGCACGACAGGGCCCACAGCAGCCGGGTATCGGTTCCCTCCGGGGGGAGATGTTCGATGGCGTCACCGATGTCTTGCACGAGGCGTCGTCGCATGGCTTGCCAGGCTTCGTCGGATCGAACGGTGCGATAGTCTGCCGTGGGGTTGAGCGAGGAGGCCCAGGTGATGATGTCGGCCGGCACGGGTGTATCGATCATGAGCGTGTCGAGCAGTCGGTCCTCGTGAATGACTCGCACGGGACTCTGGCCCCTGAACGAGGGGGTCGGGTGTCGAAATCCGATGCGGGCCCCCGGCACGTCTACGACGTGGAAGGCCGCCGGGTGAACGTCTCGGGAGGCCACGGGCCGCTGCAGGTAGGACGCCAGGTTCCTTCGGCGGGAGAGGGTCTGCTCATAGCTTGTCACCCGCTGGATGCCCGCCAGGCGGGCGGCGAGCCTGGCCTCTTCCGTCCCCGCCACGACGATGGGCTCGGGTTGCGGACCGGGTTTCGTGTCGACGGGCACCCAGTGGAGGGCATCTTCGCCCTGCAGCGTGCGTATCGAAAGACGAGTGCCGTTGAGGCCGTCGAACAGCGGAACGTCGAGCAGCTCGTCGGGAATGTCGGGTGCTTTCCACGCCAGGAAGCCTTGCATGAAGGCCCGCAGCAGGGGGTGCACCGGGTCGCCCCAGTGGCGGGCCACTTCCAAGGCCAGGACGAGACACCCGGCCGAGACCACTTCTGGCAGGCGAGTGGTATCCCCCGGCATGTCGACGATGGCTTCGATAGGGCCGAACCCCAGGGCCAGGTCTTGCGTACGGACGGGACGCCCGGAAGCGAGGAGCCGCACCAGGCTACGAGCCCCCATCGATACGCCCACCACACCCGTGGCCCCGGGCAACGTAAAGACCACCGGGTGGAGCGTGTGCGCCAGGGCCTCGCGGGTCGGCGCCCCGGTCACTCTGGACCGCTCCTCTCGCAGGCCGTAGGAGTAGTCGACCGCGCTGGGGAACAGACGTCGCAAAACATCGACGGCCAACGGATCACAGACGATGTGTCGATGATCGGCTTGAAAACCGGGGGTCGCATTGGGTGCATAGAAGACGCAGCCATACTGCACCTTGTCGGCCAGGAGGTCGTCCAGGCAGGCGGTGACGCCGGCGACGGTGGGGAAGAGTGGGTATCTGCGGATGGCCTCTGGCGCTTGATCGAAGCCGCCTCGTCGGCCCTCCAACCAGCACCATAAGAGGTGAGTTGCATACGGATCTTCCGAGTCTAGAGGGATGGTCGATCGGGCCAGGTCGGCGCAGGCCTGGGTGACCAGCCGGGTCGCAAGCTGGAGGGCGGATCGATAGACGTCCTCCTCGACAATCCCACTGCCGGACAGCTCCTCCACCAGTTCCTGGTGGTTGATGGCCAGCTCGAACCCCACCGGCTGGTCGGCCCAGTTCCGGTCTGTCAGGTACCTGCCCTTCTTGTAGAAGCGGATGGTCGCCTTCTTGGAGACGGGCAGCGGAATTCCAAACTCACCCCTGAATCCACCGCTGTGAACCGCGAACCTTGATATGTACTGGGCCTCGTCGCCGAGGGTAGGGATCGAGTATCTTTGAGCCCGGTGCCGGGTGTTCGGAGCATATCTTTGTATCAGGGTCCGTTGGTTGACTTCCTCCTGGGCTACTGCCTGTTTCACCTTACGCAGCTTCTTACGAAACAGGTTGCGCAGTGCAGTCTCTTCCCACGAGTCGATAGAATGCAAAACCATCCCGCCATGCCCCTCCATGATGAGATGCGGGGGGAGTTCCTCCCGAGCGGCATGCCAATACGCCAGGCAGCCATGTTTGGAGACGTGGTTCTCCAGGGTCTTGACGTCCAGCCAGCGCCCGTCGGTCGTCCGGAAAACCCTGGCGGACAGGGTCCGGGGCGTGCGGATGGAGTCTGACAGGGCCTGTAGGATGACCCTTCTCAATGTGTCGGGTGCGACCGACCCCGCATAACTATCGCATACGGTGTTCAGCCAGCCATCGCATGTCAAATCCAGTTCCGACAATATCGCAGTGTAGATCTCATCCTCTACGATATCGGTTCCACCCAGGTTGACGAGGATGTCGTCAGCGCGTACCACAGCGTTTGCACTGGGGGTCTTAAGCTTCAGGGTTCTCGCCCCCACCACGACGCCGTGCTTGATGAAGGCGACCATGCCGGGCTGCGTGCCCAGCCGCATTTCGATGCGGCCCCGCTGATACGGTGCCGAACCTCGGGTCCACGGCTCGTCGACCCGCGCACCATTGACCAGAAGCGGTATCGGACAGAACCCGGCCCGTTTTCGCAGCCAATTCTCCTCGTCCGAACGTCTAAGCTTCAGCAGATCCCATAGGCTCGCTCTCTGGGTGCCCAGCACGAACACGGCAGTATCCCCGGGATCACCTGGGTGGCGGATGAGCGCGCCTCCTTCCGGAACTGTCACGCTCATCTCTCCCGAATTCAGGCCCACCCGCGCCGACTTTAGCGACAACGCACCATTCAAACCTACAGCGAGATTCCTGTATCCGCTCAACTCTGACCGAGTCTGGTCGATGAAGAGTCCGCCCAGTGGGTCGAGCATAATCTCCCGAGGGAGGATAACACCCTCCATTTGCAACATGAGCGTATTGCGAGTCAGACTATTGCGATAGACAGATACGCCAATACTCTTTGCGCCCAGCGCCACCGCGGCCTGCACCAGGCAGAGCACGTACTGGTGCGGGTCGGCGAGTTGATGCTCCCGCATCTTCTCGACGGCCATGCGTTTGTCAAGGGTGAAGAAGCCTGTCGAAACGGTCTGGCCCTCGAGCGCGTCAGCCACGGCTGGCCTCTGCCATGAGCCTCGCCTCTATCGCTTCGCCCGGGCAGGCGGATCGCGCCAGCAGGAAGGCCGCCATCTTCGCGTCGCTCTGGCTCAACGTCTTCAAGTGCGCCACCCACGGATGCTCGGCATGTACGAGCCACCATGGCTTCTGCGGCCACGGCCCAGCTCGATCCACCACCGTCGGGCGGGGACCGCTCGCCGCCACGCACGGGCTGTCGCCCCTCCACCGGCCCCACCCCCAGCCGTGCAGCTTGAGGCCGCTCTTTCGCAAAAGCCGCCCCGCGTCGTCCAGCAGGCGCTGCAACGCCGCATCGTGCACTTCGACCCGGCAGACGGCGAGCAAACGGTCATCAGCCGGCACAACCCCCAGGGCCACCAGCAGGTTCCAGAGCGGGTCGCCGGGTTGGGCCGCCAGCGCGGGAGTGCCCGGCAGAACGGCGGCCAGCGCCGGATCCGTGACAAAGAGGGGCCCCTCGCTCTGCATCCGAGCCTGCGACGTCATGAGGTCTTCCCATGACACTGCGCCATCTCGGGTCCTCAAGCACCGGACCTGGCGGCCGGTCTGTCGAATCGTGCGCACCAGCAGGGGATGGGCGAGAGCGACGAGGGACAGGTAGTCGTCCCCGGTCTTCTCCAGGGTTCGATAGACCTCATCGACCAGTTGGTCGTCGATCACCTTCAGGGCCAGATCCATCGCCTTGTGGAAATCCCCGTCGATCTTGACGGCGTCTCGACTGAGCGTCGGTTCCAGGAGTCGACTGCTTATCTTGAGGGCGATGCCTTCGGTAACGGGCGTTGCCTCGAGCCCTGGCACATCCCCCTCGAATATCGTGATGCCGCCTCGATAGAACCCGAAGAAGCGGGTAGGGGAGAGGCCCGCCACAATGGTCGTCCCCGGCCCTTCCCACCGCACCTGGACGGGCGAAACGATGGCCATGGGGGTGCTGATGAGGCGCCCTTCGACGTACACCGGTATCGGACTGTGGCGACACCAGCGGGTGACGGCCGCCGCGGCCTGTTCGACAAACTGCTTCCAGAAGGAAGCCTCCATGGCCCGCACGATGCGCACGTGGGTGCCTTCCATGGGCTGCAGGAGCGGCACCAGCTCATAGGCACCGCTGGGTTGGAAGCGCAGGCGCCAGGCCTCGCCATGGCGGGCCGTATCGACCGTGACGGAGGTCGGGGCCAGGGCGAAAACCGATACGAAGCCGATGCCGAACTTGCCCACCTTGGTATAGTCCCCGGCCTTGCTGGAGGCGAAGAGGCAGGTCAATTCGTCTTCGATGATGCGGCGATCCATGCCCTCGCCGACGTCTCGGACGTGGATGGTGCCCAAGGGGCAGTCCATGCCAGGTTCGTCGGCATGTTCGAACCAGATGTCGACTCGATCGGTGCCGGCGTCGATAGCGTTCTGCACCAGCTCGCGAAAGCAGCAGAGCGGGTCGCTGAACTGTCGGACGAGGTTGCGAAACGTGTCGCCCACCGTGGCATCCAGCAGCCGTTGGGAGAGGAGATCGTCTCCACTAGCCATGCTTTCGCGCGTTCGAGTCGACTCTTACGAGCCCCTCCTCGTCAGCCTAGGCCTGGTTCGTAGTCTTCGCGGGGGCGGCGGTTGGCGGCGCGGACGCTGGGGCTGGAGGAGTTGCCTGCTGGGCGGCGGGTTGTTCGGTCTGAACCTGCTGGGGCTGCACGGATGCCATCGCCGGGGCAGCCTGGCGTGCCCAAGTCGTCCCGGGGATCATGCCGGGGAGCGGTTGGCTGCTGCGGGAGCGCAGGGGAGCAATCCCGCCATCGTCTGACGACTGGGAAGGTCCGCCGTCGTCGGACAGGTCCATGGTGGCGTGAGGCTTGTGGTAGCCTGTCTGCATCATCCCGCCGGGTCGCTGCATGCCGGGCT
>DASYBA010000652.1:0-6219 GCA_036501005.1 Candidatus Xenobia bacterium
GGCTACACGCTCTCATCCTCCTTCCCCTACTCCACCATGCTGGATGAAAACCACCTGTACAACTACAAGCGGAATTCCGTCAAGGCCGTGGTCAACGCCTACGACGGCAGCATGCAGTTCTATATTGCCGACGACTCAGACCCGATCGTCGCCACCTACGCGTCGATTTTTCCTGGGGTCTTCCAGCCGCTCAGCGCCATGGACAAGGACTTGCAGGCCCACCTCCGCTATCCCCGCGAGCTCTTCGACCTGCAGGCCCAGCTTTATGCCACCTTTCACATGAAAGACACGCAGAACTTCTTCAACAAGCAGGACGTCTGGCACCCCGCCATGGCCGACAACGGCACCATGATGGATCCCTACTATGCGATGCTGCGGCTGAAAGGCTCCGAACGAGAAGAGTTCGTGCTCATGCTGCCCTTCACGCCGCAGGGCAAGCAGAACATGGTGGCGTGGATGGCGGCCCGCTGCGATGCCCCGCATTATGGCGAGCTGGTGGTCTATGAGTTTCCGCGCCAGAAGAACATTTATGGGCCTACCCAGATCAAGGCCCAGTTGAACCAGAATCCCGACATCTCGAAGAGCCTGACCTTGTGGAATCAGAAGGGTTCGCAGGTGCAGTTTGGCACGCTGCTGGTCGTTCCCGTCGCGGACGGCCTGCTCTATGTTCAACCCCTCTACCTGTCTGCCGAGCAGACGCACATGCCCCAGTTGATCGCGGTCATCGTCGATGATGGCGAACATATCGCCATGGGCAACGACCTGTCCGACGCGGTCGATCACCTGCTGGGCCAGGCCAAGGTGGCGCCCGTTCCGACGGTGCCCCCCCCACCCCTGCCGGGGGCCCCGACGCCGGCGTTGACCGACAAGCAGCTTGTCGACAAAGCCAACCAGGACATGACCGATGCCGACACCGCCCCGAAGAA
Source organism: Candidatus Xenobia bacterium (assembly GCA_036501005.1). Classification (GTDB taxonomy): domain Bacteria; phylum Vulcanimicrobiota; class Xenobia; order RGZZ01; family DASYBA01; genus DASYBA01. Next base: position 927 of record DASYBA010000652.1, read on the forward strand.
CGGTGACTGGGCCGCCTACGGCGAGGCCATGAAGCGGCTGCGAGCCGACCTCCACGACCTGCAGGAGCACGCCGCACGTTGATTCGAAGGGTCCTCCTCCTCCTGCTGGTCCTGTGCTGTCGGGTCGGGGCGCAAGTTCCCGAGCCCAACCTGCTGGGCCGCCTGAAGCCGTTCCTGCCCCCGGGCAGCATCACGCGCGGCTTCACCTATATCGACGCCACCGAGCGCGCCGAGTACGTGTTCGAGTACACGGTGGGGGCCGAACAATCCCGGGTCATCCTGGTGCAGAAGGAGAACCCACGCCTGTACCTGTTGGTGCCCACCATGGACGAGGATCAGGTGGGTGGCGGATCCGAAGCCATCCACAACGGCTATGCCGAACTGCTCATGGAAGACAAGGACCAGCACCTGCACAAAGTGTTCGATAGCCACGAGGCCTTCGGCGAGCGGCTGCTCAACCACACCGATATCGGGTTCGCCGATCTGACCGGCAAGGGTCGCAAGGACATGGTGGTCGCCACCCAGTTTTCCACGCCGGCCGGAGGTTTGAGCAGCGAGCTGTTCGTGTTTTCGTGGAACGGCACGGAGTACCAACAGGTGATCCGTGAGAAGCAGGGCGGTGAGTACGTCTACACCCTGCGCCTGGTGCCCACCCGGGCGGGGGCCGCGCCGGACATCTTCGTGGTGCGCCAGTCGGGCGACGACGCTACCCGTTGCTGGTGGTGGGACTATGCCTACGACCGCGGTACCTTGTCCCGGCGACAGTGGGGCGGGCCCATCCCCGGCCGGTGCTGGATTGCGCAGGTCGCGCCGGGGCACACCTGGCGCGTCATCGTGGCCCGCTGGGTGCCCATGGATACGCCCAACGGCAAGTTCCTGGATAAAAGCGAGGTGACGTTCTACAGCCGGGCCGGTGAGGAGCTGGCGGCCGCTGAGCATTACTGGACCTTTCGCGATCCCTTCGAGCTGACCCGGGAAGTGCCCCGCGACCAGCCCATTCCCGACGACTTGTGGCCCTGGTACTTCTCCCGGCACCTGATCGATCATCTGCCGGCCCGCCACGACATCCAGGGCGAGGTCGACTATCCGACCTTTCCCGAGAAAGCCCGCGCCCGCTGCGCCATGAACTTCCAGTTGAATGGCAAGACCTATACGGCGCTGGCCTACATCATGTGGAAGGTCTCCATCGTGGGCGACGCCAACCCGGCCATCGATCAGTATCTGCAGAAGCTGCCGTGGCCGCACCAGGTCTATGACAAGATTCCCTGCGCCAACCTGCAGGCGGTGCCTCAGGTGCAGATCAAGGTGATGTCGCCGGCCGGCAACAACTACAAGGATTTGTGGACCAGCCCTCAATTCCCGGAGGGCGAAAGGTTCGACGGCTTCGAGGTCGAGGGCGACGCCCTGTATGCCCGCCTGGCGGTACACGGGGAGGAGCGCCGGGTCCCTCTACCGTTTCAGCGGTAGATTGCCCGATCAACGACGGCATCGGGGCCCGCACCCGGAGGATGAACGCCTGTTCGGTCCGGAGGCGGTGCCGCTACTGCGCGGCGCGGTGGGCGACCTGTCGTGGCTCCTGCAAAGGGGCTACGCCCCGGGGTCCGCGTTGAAGCTGGTGGGCGATCGCTATCGCCTGGACGAAAGGCAGCGCAACGGGGTGATGCGATGCTCCGCCGCCGACGATGCCGTGGCCCATCGGCAACGACGGCGACTGGCGGCGCTGGCGGGCCGCGTGGTGGCCCTGGACGGCTACAACGTGTTGACCACGGTTGAAGCCGGGCTGAGTGGCGGCGTCATCTTGCGCGGGCGGGACGGATGCTATCGAGATCTGGCCCGCATGGCCCGCACATGGCACCGGGTAGACGAGACGGCGAGCGCCTTTCGCCGCCTGTCGCAGGCCATGCTGGAGCTGGACGTCAGTGAAGCCCGCTGGTATTTCGATAGTCCTATATCGAACAGTGGACGGCTGGCGGCGCTCTTGCGCGCCGAGGCGGTGCAGGGCGGTTGGCCCTGCACCATCGAACTGGTGCCCAATCCAGACGCTGTGCTCATGCGGGCTGACGGGCCGGTGGTCAGCGCCGACAGCGAGATTCTAGACCGCTGCCAGCACTGGTTCAACCTCACCGAGCACGTCTTGCGCGAGCTGGACGTCTGGCTAGTCGATCTGGGGTAGCCCGCCGGGCGGGGGCACGCCTGCGTCCATCTGCTCTTCGATACTGAGGTTCCAGAACAGATAGCGCGCCCAGCCCTCTTTCTGGGCGTCGCGCTTGATGAGGATCCATGGGATCGACGTCGGACGGCGCGGCTTGCGGGCCAGCTTCATGTTGGCCTCGTCAGGCGTACGGCTGTTCTTGCGGGTATTGCACATCGAACACGCGCAGACGCAATTCTCCCATGTGCTGGGCCCGTTCCGGCTGCGCGGCAGCACGTGATCGATGGTGTCGCCCGGCCGGCCGCAATACTGGCACCGGTGGTTGTCCCGCAACAGGATGTTCTTCTTGGTCAGAGGCAGCTCGCGGAAAGGCCGCACGATGTAGTACAGCATGCGAATGATGGACGGCATCTTGATGCGAAAGGTGGACGAGCCGAGCTCCTTGTCGGCCATGGCTTCGACAATTTCCGCCTTGCCTTTGTAGATCAGCTTGACGGCGCGCTCCAGCGTCGCGATGTTCAAGAACTCGTAGCTGACGTTGAGAACCAGGACGTAACCGTTCAAAGAGCCTTCACCTCGGTCGGCGGGACGGGACCCGCAGCAGTCGATCAGGAGTGGTCATCCGGTGGCCTGCGGTCCATGGCAGGTTACGGCTAATTTACCACAAAAGGTCGCCGTCCGTCAAACATCGGCCGGCCCGGCGGAGGTTCGATACGGGCGACGACGCCTCTACACGCTGCAATCGCCTAACAGCCCGGGCGGTTCCCCGACCCAGCTTGGTAGGGTCCGGGCAGGATAACAGGCCTGGGATACGAACCCTGCCAGTCCATTTCTTTCGTAAGGGGGGTTGTTCATGCGGTTCAAAGTTTCGACGCTCGTGGTGGGCGCAGCACTCCTGGCCAGTCTCTCGGGGGTCTCGGGGGCGGCGCCCGGAGCTCAGTCCGACACGGCGGGCACGGCCTCGGCGCCGGGCGGCGGCTTCGATCCGGCCAACCTGGACCGCCAAGTGAAGCCGGGCGTCAATTTCTACATGTTTGCCGTGGGCGGGTGGAAGGCTCATCACACCATTCCGGCGGAACTGCCGGAGTGGGGCAGCTTTGCCCAACTGGCCGAATCGAATCGAGACAAGCTGCACGGCATCCTGGACGAGGCCGCCAAGGACGATACGGCCCCCGCCGGCAGCAATACTCGCAAGCTGGGCGACTATTACAAATCGGGCATGGACGACTCAGCCATCAACGCGGCCGGCCTGACGCCTCTGCAAGACGAACTCACAGCCATCGATGGTATCGCATCGCTGGCCGATCTGGAAAAGGTCGTGGCCCGGCTGCACCGGCAGCAGATCCCGGTGTACTTCGGCTTCGGGTCTGAGCAGGATGCGACCAATTCGAACATGATGCTGGCCGAGGTCGCGCAAGATGGCCTGGGGCTGCCGGATCGAGACTACTACACCAAGACCGATGAGCGCAGCAAGAAGGTGCAGGACGCCTACCGGCAGCACGTGGCCCGCATGTTCGTCCTGGCCGGCGACACCGCCGAGCAGGCCGCGGCCCACGCCGACACCGTCTACGCCTATGAGAAACGGCTGGCCGCGGCGTCTCGTACCAACGTGGCCCTGCGCGACCCGGTGAAGAATTTCAACCGCCTCAAGCTGGCCGATCTGCAACGCCTGGCACCCGACTTTCCGTGGACGGCGTATTTTGCCGATACCGGATGCCCCCCCGAGACGCCTGTCGACATCAGCCAGCCAGAGTTCGTGCAAACGCTGCAGAAGGTCTGGGCGGCGCCATCCTATGACGACGCCAGGCTCTATCTGAAGTGGCACCTGCTGCACCGCATGGCGCCGTACCTGTCGGATGGGTTCGTTGACGAAGACTTCAGCTTCACCGGCAAGGTGCTGCGGGGCACCGAAGCCAACATGCCCCGCTGGAAGCGAGTCGTTCGGACCATCGACGCCACCATGGGAGAGGCCCTGGGGCAGTCCTACGTGGCCAGGTACTTCCCACCGTCGGCCAAGGCCCACGCCGTGCGCATGGTCCACAATATCAAAGAGGCCCTGCGAGAAGACCTGGCCACGCTCCCGTGGATGAGCCCGGCCACCCGCAAGAAGGCGCTGGCGAAGATTGACGCCTTCCAGGAAAAGATCGGCTACCCCAGCAAGTGGCGCGATTACGGCCGACTGGAGATTGGCGCGGGTCCCTACGTCACCAACGTCATGGCGGCCCGGCAGTTCAACTTCGATTTCGACATCGCCAAGATCAACAAGCCGGTAGATCGCACGCAGTGGGACATGTCTCCGCCCACCGTCAATGCCTACTACAACCCGAACATGAACGAGATTGTGTTCCCGGCCGGCATTCTGCAGCCGCCCTTCTTCGATCCGCATCGCGACGACGCTTACAACTATGGGGGCATTGGCGCCGTCATCGGACACGAGATGACGCACGGGTTCGACGATCAGGGCGCCTTGTACGACGCCCAGGGCAACCTCAAGAACTGGTGGACGAAAGCCGACAAGGCCCACTTCGACCAGCGTACCGTCCGCATCCGCAAGGAATATTCCTCGTTCGAAGCCCAGCCCGGGCTGTTCGAAAAGGGTGACCTGGAGTCGGGCGAGGCCATTGCCGACCTGGGCGGCTGCACGCTGGCCCTGCGTGCCTATGAGAAGTCGCTGGCCGGCAAGCCCCATACCGTCGACGCCAACGGCTTCACCCCCGAGCAGCGCTTCTTCCTCGGCTTCGCCCAGATCTGGGAGAGCAACGTGCGCCCGCAGTACGAGCGGCTGCTGGTGAATACCGATCCGCATCCCTTGGATCGGTTCCGAGTCAACGGCACCCTATCGAACATGCCGACCTTCGCCCAGGCGTGGCACTTAAAACCGGGCGACCCCATGGTGCTGCCGGCCGACAAGAGAACGGAGATCTGGTAACATGAAAAGAACTGTATTGGGCCTGGCCTTATTGATGGCAGTAGGGGCCTGGGCCGTCCCCGCGGCGCCCCCGGCCGACAGCGGCCCCGCGCCGGCGTTCGACGTCGCCAACCTGGATCGCAGCACGGCCCCGGGCGCCGACTTCAACCAGTTTGCCAATGGGGGGTGGATTGCGCACCACGAGATTCCCGCCGACCTCTCCTCGTGGGGCA
>DASYBA010000653.1:0-3725 GCA_036501005.1 Candidatus Xenobia bacterium
AGCTCCTGCGCGTCCAGCGGCAACATCTCCAGGCGCCGCCTCACCGAGTCTTCGACGCCATTGGGCAGCAGGTTGGCTTGCAGATCTCGCAAGGCCAGGAACGCCTTGCGGTCCTCGAAGAGATGGCGCACGACCATCCAACGCACCAGCTCCTCCAAGAGGAGCACGTTGCCGGCCGTGATGGCTTGAAGAGAGTCGGCATAGCGATCGAGTTGGTCCAGGGGGGGCAAGGTCTTCTCCAGATAGGCCCGTGTCTCGGTGCGGGTCAAAGCGGGCACTGGCTGGATGACGATGGGCGTGTGTCGGCCCCAGCGCTCGAGGGCCTCGTCGACCGTCTTGGCCTCGATGCGATCCTGCCGCGCGGCCAGGACGGCGACGCCCGTCCCGCTCAGGAGGGCGTCGACCAGGCGCAGCGTGCCGGAATCCATCCACTGGATGTCGTCCAGCATCAACAGCAGGGTGCGCCCCTCGCTGACCTCCTCGAGCAGAACCCGAAACCCCTCCAGCAACAGTCGGCTGCGCTCCGAGGGTGCGACGGCCGGGAGCGGGGCGGCCACGTCGATAGGCCCCATCTCGGGCAACAGTTGGGCCAGCATATGCAAGGTGACGTCGTTGAGGCGAGTGGCGACCCGGGCCAGGCAGGCCTCCCCCCCTGCCCGCACCAGGTCTCGGCATGCCCCCACCAGCGCTCCGAACGGCTGCTGCCGGGTACTGCGGCTGCCCCGCACGACCGGCAGGGAGATCATGCTGTCGCGCAAGGCTTCACCTACTTCGGACATCAGTCGGGACTTGCCGACCCCGGCGTCACCTTGCAGGCACACGACGGGCGCTTGCCCCCGGGTCGAAAGGGCAGCCAGAATGGGATCCATGAGGGTCGGACGAGCCAGCCACGGCGCCGGGAAGAAATGGTGGAACTCCTCTCGCAGCAAACGCCCAATGCGCATTGGCAAGGAAGCCTTGGGGCCAAAAGGTGCCTCGGTTTCGCTCAGCCCCAGGGCCTGGCGAACCTCCTCCATGGTGCGGGGACGGTCCTCGCGGAGGAACGCCATCATCCACTCGACCGCCGTCGAGGTTCGCTCGGAGACGTCAGGGCGGACCTGCTTGAGCGGGGGCAAGGTGGACTGACCCAGGGCCAGCTCGACGCTGCGGGGCGGCACGGTCCGGCTCAACAGGAAGTAGATGGTGGCCCCCAACGAGTAGACGTCCACCCGCTCGTCCGTGCCGCCGCCGTACTGTTCCGGTGCCGCGTAGCCGTGCGAGACGGCGCCCTGCAGAATGGTCCGGGTGGATGCGCCGGCGTCCGGCTCGAACACCTTGGCGATACCGAAGTCGATCAGGTGAATGCTGCCGTCGTCTTCCAACATGATGTTGGTGGGCTTGAGATCACGAAAGATGACGGGGGGATCTTGCCGATGCAGGTAGCCGAGCACGTCGCACAGGGCGCTCGCCCAGGTCAGGGCGGTCGCCTCGGAAGGGGGGGGTGCCTTCTCCAGGGTGACCCCTCTGATGTAGTCCATGACCAGGTAATGGCGGCCCTCCGCCTCAAAGAAATCGTAGACCCGCGGTAGGTTCGGATGCCGCAGGCGGTTGAGGATGCGGGCCTCGATGCGGAACTGGAGGATACAGTCCTCGACCGTTTCGGGATCGGCCAGAGGGGGCGTCATCTCCTTGATGGCCACTGGCTCCTCCAGCTCGAGGTGGGTGGCCAGATAGACCGCTCCCATGCCCCCCCGACCCAGCACCTGTTCGATATGGTACCGATCGTTGAGCACCTCGCCCAGGCGACGCGGCCGCAGGGAGTGATCGAGCCGCCCCTGCACCAGACCGGTGCGGGGAGATCCCGACGTCTCGTCCGACGTGGGCGACTCCAGGTCCAGAAGCGTCGCCACCATGCCCATGGTGGCCGGGCGATCGGCGTGATCCAGCGTCATCATTCGCTCGATCGCCCCCTGCATGCGCGGCGACACATCCGCACGCAGCTCGCCCAGGGGCAAAAGACGCATCTGCCCGAGCGCCATGTCGGCAGACGGTGGCGGGCTGAGGCCGGTCAAGAGAAAGTAGAGAGTGGCGCCGAGGGCATAGACGTCGCCGGCCGCATCCAGGCCTCGATGGGGCTCCGGCGGGGCGTACCCGTCGGTCGGCAGGGCGTCGACGGTGCGGCGGCGAGAGGCTCGCACGCTGGTTCGGTTGCCCGCATCGTCGGCCGGCCGGCCGGCATCCAGCAGCGTGATCTTGCCGTGGTCGTCCAGGAACAGGTTGGACGGACGCACATGCCGGAACACCACCGGAGGGCTCTGGCCATGCAAGCAGGCCAGCGCCGAACAGCAGGCGGCCGCGACCCACCGGACCTGCTCCTCCGTACAGGGGCCGTTGTCGCCCACCATTTGCTGCAAAGAGACCTGGCCGACATCGCTCAGCACCAGAAAGTGCAAGCCGTCCGAGTCGAATTCGTCCTGCAGGCGCGGCAGGTTGGGATGGACGATACTGCCGAGCGCCGCCCTCTCGTGGGTTCGGGCGCCTACCTCCTTGAGGAGATAGAGAGTTCCGGTCTCTGCCTCCCGGGCGCGGTACAACGCGCCGTCTGGCGAGTTGCCGACGCGCTCCACAATCTCGTACCGGCCCACCAGGACCGTACCGAGGGTCTGGTAGCCCACCCTCAATCCTCCTCACCGAGCCTGATGGTTTTTTTGGCCAGCCCGGAGGGTGAGTCCTGCGGTTGGCGGTGCACGCAAGAAAAGAGGCCCGGTGGTGAACCGGGCCTCTTTGCCAGCCGGGGCCTACTGGTTGGCCTGCTGCGTGTACAGGTAGGGCGACAGGTCGTTGAAGTTGTTGATGACTTCCCAGTCACCATTGGGTGGATGATAGTAGAGGCCTCCACCCTGGTTCAACGTGTTGAAGGCGGCGGCACCCGTGCCGATCTTCACGCTCGTGTCAGGGTGCTCCACGAAGAAGCCCTTGGCCGGGTAGAGACCTGCGGTCGGATCGAAGTTCGGGTCGTTGGGGTCCTGGGCCGGGTTGGCCAGCACGTTGAGCACGGAAGCCTGGGCGGCACCGGCGTCAGCGTAGGCGCCACCCTCGGGCACGGGCACCGTGCCCACGACGCAGCCAGTGACTGGCGAACAGACGTAGACTGGGGTGTCGATCCAGGCGTCGGTGAGCAAGGCGCCCGCCGTGAAGCCGGCGAAGAATGCCCCGGCCGCACCGAACCGGTCGCAGTCACCGTAGAAGCCCCATCCGGGATGACCCCAGTCGTGGCCGCCCCAGCCGCCGCCCCAGTCGTTGTGGCCGCCAAACTGGGTGTTGCTGTAGCTGTTGATGTTGGTGACCTGGTTACGATAGTCGATATTGGTGTTGTTGATGACGGTCGTCTTGATGTTCGGGTTGGCCTGTTGCGCCTTGCTCACGAAGCCGCCCTTGGGCACGTTGTAGGTCTTGCCATCCGAGCCCTTGATCTGGGTCTGGGCGGGCTTGGGCGGAGCGCCAGCATGGTGGACGGACGGCGGCGGACCGTGGGGTTTCGGCGCGGGACCCGGCTTGACCGGTGCGGGATGTGGCGCCGGACCTGGGTGCGGGCCGGGCTTGGGAGCTGGACCCGGGTGCGGGCCGGGCTTGGGAGCTGGACCCGGGTGCGGGCCGGGCTTGGGAGCTGGACCCGGGTGCGGGCCGGGCTTGGGAGCTGGACCCGGGTGCGGGCCGGGCTTGGGAGCTGGACCCGGGTGCGGGCC
>DASYBA010000654.1:0-30644 GCA_036501005.1 Candidatus Xenobia bacterium
GCGGGCGCATTCGGCCCGGCCACTGGCGGTACAAGCTTCGCACTGGGCCGAGTTCTGGCCCAGGCATTCAGGACACGGGACGTTGCCCGTGCCGCCGCACACCGTGCAGGCTACCCGGCCCTTGCCGTTGCAGTATTGGCATTTCATGATTCCCATTGATCTACCCCGGGGCGTACAAGATTCGGCAACAATTTTGTTCCACGTCGTTAACACCTGCCTGATAGCATGGCCGCAGACAAAGAGGAGGCGTTCATGCAGGCTCTGACCCCCAGCTCCGCCTTGCGGCCCGCGGTGGCGCCGCCGACCGCGCGTCCATCGGCTCCGCAAGATTCGGTCGGCGGAAGTGTTGAGTCGCTGCGGCCCTTCAGTCCCCCCCGCCTGCCGGCCTCCCCCCCTTCCGACGACCGAGGCCTGGTCATCGTCTGCGTCGACGGTCTGTCCTATCCGGCCCTGAAATATGGGGTCGCGGCCGGGCACATGCCGAACATGACCCGCCTTCTCTCGACAGGCTACCAGGCGAAATCGTTCTTCCCGGGCCTGCCGTGCACGACCCCGGCCTCCATGACGGGGTTCACCCAGGGCGCCAATCCTATTCCGGCCTTCCGTTGGTACGACAAGGCCAGCGGCCAGTTCTATAGCGCCGACAGCTTGACCCGGTTCGAGCGGGGCTTTGAAGCCCCCAGCCGGGTGGAGGGCCAGCCCGGCCTGCTGGCCAAGGGAACCCTGCACGCCTGCCTGGTGTCCGGCGGGGCTCCCCATGCCACGCTGTCGGTCGACGTGACGTCACAGCGCTACCAGGAGGGGGGGCCGCTGGCCGCCGGGCTCTATCTGGGGGGCGACATCGCCCGCTTCGCCGTCCATCATCCAGTGCAGTTCGGCCACGCCATGCGCCTGGTCGGCGACGACGTGGGTCGCAACTACCAAGACCGCCGGGGCGAGCCGGTGAAAGAGCGCGTCGTCGAGGCGGTGAAAGGGGCGGGCGAGTGCCTGATGGGTGAGGTCGGCACCTCCCAGGTCGTCGACGACATGAAGCACAATGTGCCTGTGACCTTCATCGACCTGCCGGCCAACGACGCTGTCGGCCACGAGTATGGGCCGTTTTCGAAGGAGACCATGCAGGCCCTGGAGCGAGTCGATCACAGTATCGGACAGATCGCCCACGAGGCGCAGGCGCCCGGCCATCGAGGCTACGAGCTCCTGTTCCTGTCCGATCATGGCCAGACCTCGGGGACGAGCTTCCAAAGCCTTTATGGAGAGTCGTTGAAAGACGTCATGACCCGCCTGAGCGGGGGCGAGAAGCTCGTCGAGGGCACTTCGGGGTCTCTGGACAACGTCTATTTTGCCGACCATCCTGGGCAGTTGCAGCTCTCCCAAATCAAGCCCGGAGTCGTGGAAGGATTGGTGGCTCATCCCGGGGTCGGGCTGGTCATCGGCCGCGAGAAGGGCGCCACCGTCATCTTGGGCCCGGGCGGGAAAATCACCGTACAGAACGGCCAGGTGACCCGCACCGGCCAAGACGTTCTAGCCAGCTACGACAGCCCCGAAGACGTGGTCATCCAGCAGTTGAACCGCCTGGCACAGCTCCCCAACAGCGGCGACCTCATCGTCATGGGCAAGTACCTGGGTGGAGCGACCGCGCCGGAACAGAAGGTCGTCACGTTCGAGGCCCAGCGAGGGGCCCACGGCGGTCTCGGGGGGCCGGAGAACCAGGCCATCCTGGTGACGGCCCCAGGTCGCGAGGTCAACACCGACGATATCACCAACCCCTCCCAGATGTACTGGGTGCTGCGCAGCGCCCTCCCCGCCGACGGCCGGCCAGCCTGATCGACGACGTTCCTGGTAAGGGCTGGCGTTCTTTTGTCCTGTTTTAGGAGGAGGAAAATTCTCTCGTGCCAATTGTGCAAGCTCTGCCAGGAGGCTCCTGGGGGGCATTTTGAATTGGGGGGAGCGTCGATGCGAAGACACGCACACAGAGCAGGACTTTGGATCGCGGTGCTGGCGTTTGCGCTGGTCGGCTGGATCAGCGGGTGCAGCGGGGGCGGAGGCGGGTCGGCCAGTGACCCCGGGTTGAATCCGGGCGGGCCGAACCTGGGCCAGGGCACTGCCAGCGTGGGCATGAATCTGGTACTGCGGGGCGCCGTCAACCTGAGCGGCCTGCAGAGTCCTCAGCTCCTGTTCCAGGTGGTGGCGGCCGGCACGTCGCAGCAGGTCGCGAACCCTGTCACCATCAGCCTGACCCAGCAAGACCTGGTCGCTCTCGAGAACAACCAGCCCATCTCCGAGAACCCCGTAGCAGTGACCATTCCCGCCAACACCTCGGTGCAGATCCTGGTGGCGCTGCAAGCGAGCCAGTCGGGGTCGGAGCAGACCATTCTGCAGCAGGCCAGCTCCCCCTTGAATCTAGCCCCCGGCACCTCCACCACCATCACGGTGGATCTGACGCCGCAGAGCTCGCCGTCGCCGACTCCGGCGCCCACCAACTTCCAGGGCCCCCACCTGTTTCTGGTCGGATTCCAGGGAACGGGCAGCACGCCCATCGCTTACCGAGTGGACAACCCGCCGACCCCGGTGGCCACCGCCACCATCACCCTGCCCAGCGGCGCCAGTCCGGAGTCCATCGAGGTCAACGGGAACCTGGACGAAGGCGTCATCGGCGATCCGTCGGTGAACGAAGTGCTGTATGACTTCACCCAGGCCCAGGAAGGCACCAGCATCACCCCGATCACGGTCACTCCGGCCACCGCGCCCGGCGGCAACTACAACGATGCCGTGGTCATGCAGGAGCTACCCGGTACCAACACTTTCTTCGTCACGGCCATCAACACGCTGCCGCTGACCCTCCAGTCGCTGGCCGACTCGACGCCTTCAACCCTGCAGGGCACCCAGGTGGCTCTGCCCCAGGTCAGTGCGGATACCAACGCAGCCGAACAGGTCCGCGTAGACCCAGCCTTCAACGTGCCCGGGTTCGGCAACATCAACGTTGCGTTTGTGCTGGACAGCGACGGCAACATCCTTGCCCTGGCCGGTCCCTTTACCAGCAACCCCACGGTTCTGGCCTCGTTCACGAATGGCGGGCTGGATGGCAACGGCAATCAGGCGTTCCCCCTGGCCATCGACTACTATCGTGGCACGACCCAGGCGGCGGATACGCTGTTCGTTCTGGCCACGGTCAACAGCAACTTTGTGGTCTATGCCCTGAGCCCCGCCGACGTCGCTAGCGGCACCCTCGGGGTTCCCCTCTTCACGGCCGGCTTCCCGAACGGCATCCTCAATCCGTCTCCCGGCCTCTTGCAGATCGCGGCGGATGTGGATCCCACCAGCAACGCCCTGCAGGGCATCTACGTGGCGGCCGATAGTGGCAGCACCACCACCTTGGATGAGAATTCCGTCTTCTTCTTCCCGGCCACCAGCGGGACCATCACCGGCAGCCCGACCGGAACAGCCTTGACCATCCCGAGCATGACCCTCAAGGGCATGTCGGTCACCGACAACTCGCAGTAGGCAAACGTCTAGTCGGCAACGGGGCCCGCCAAAGGGGGCGCGTTTTTCTTCGGGGGGATCCTGGGAGAACTTGAAATTGGGGGGAGCATCGATGCGAAAACACCACCACAGAGGACGGGACTTTGGGTGGTCCTCCTGGCTTTGGTCATGGTCGCGTGGATCACCGGCTGCAGTGGAGGCGGAGGCGGCTCGACGCGACGCCATGAGACGGGCCCCGAGAGGGGCCTCTGGAGCACCGGCGCCCGGCGCGCAACGGAGTCAACAGGTCGCTCGATAAGGGCCAGTGTACCAAGGATCACCCCGGGTTGGTATCCGAAAGCGCTGTCCCGGTCTGGGTTCAGGACTATAATGGAGGTGGGTGGAGCGCCACCCCCGGGAGGTGACATGAGCCAAAAGCCCTTGACTTGTAGCGGATTTACCGTTATCGAGTGCATTGTCGCTTCGACCGTCATTGTGTTGGGTTTCCTGGCCGTCGCATCCGTCTTTCCTGCCAGCATGCGGGGGGCCGCCGCTGACTTGAATCATACGACGGCCGTCCGGCTGGCGCAGAACACCCTGGATGCCATCCGCAGCCACCCATTTGGAACACCGCTGCCGGCCAACCTCCTGTACACCACAGCCAATCCCTTCCTGGCGTCCAAGGTCGTGGAAGGCAGTGCGGGGCAGGCCACCGCCTTCACGACGGAAGTCGCCTTCCAAAACGGCTTCGCGGACGGGAGCAAGCCGAACCCGGACGACTCCAATTTCGACGTCGCCGTCGTTACCGTGCAGTGGAGCGAGGGCACGGGCAGGGGCGCGCACCCGCTGGACAAGATGTTTGTTTTGGAACGGGGCATCAGCCGTGTTCCGTAAAGGCTTCAGCCTGGTCGAGGTAATGATAGCCTCGTTCATCATGCTGATCATCCTGGGCTCGGTCTTCTTGCTCTTTGTGCAGAGCCGGCGCAACTACGAGCGCCCGCGGGCCACCATGGCGGCTCAAGAGCAGATGATGCGGGTGGTCCACTGGTTGACGCAGGATCTGGAGGAGACCAACATCCAGAGCGTGCGCTCCTACCCCAACCCGCAGCAGCCCGGCGAGGCGCCGGGCCTGGCCTTGATTTCGCCCCGGCTGGCGGGCCCGCCGCTGGACGCCGGTCCGGCCCAGACGTTCCCCACTGGTGCGCAGGGCGTCACATCCTATGGGCCCAACGCCGCCCTGCCGTTCGGCTCCGTCCAGTGGCAGGGGTTCGTCTACTACACCCTGGTGCGGGACCCGCATCATCCCGGCGTCGGCGACCTGGTGCGAGAGGAAGGCGCGCTTCTCGCTAACCAGCCGGCTTTCAGCAGCCCGCCCTTCAACACCCATCTGCCGCTGGGTCCCGACAGGTTCCACCCGCCCTCCCTCGCCGTCCTGGCCAAGGCAACCAAGCGCACCTTGGCCCAGGACGTCCTGCTCCCTCACCAGACGCCCTCCGCGGGGGGCCCGTACTTCACCCCAGGCGTGGGGCCGCTGGACGGTTTCGGGGGGTTCCAGCTGGGATTTCAGGCCGACACGACGGGCCAGGTGGTCCCGGCGTTGCCGCCCTTCCAGCGTGCGGGAGGGCTTGTGTTTACCCCCTTTGATGACACGCATAATGCGCCCGCCGTGGTGGTGAACCTGGCGCTCCAGGACGTCTCGTCGTCCACCGGCAAGCCGACCGTGGTGACGTTCCAGCTCCACATCCAGCCCCGCAACTAGGAGGCGTTCCATGCAACGACAGACCCGACGCGGCATCATCCTCCCCCTCGCCATCGCCATGATGTTCGCCATGCTGATTCTGGCGCTGGCGCTCGTTCAACAGGAACAATCCAATACGACGTTCACCTTCATCGACGAGGTGGAAGGCCTGGAGGACCAACAGGCCGAGGCGGGTTTCTCGACCATGCAGGCCATCTTCCAAGGCCAGGCCGAGGGCAATCCGAACCTGTTGGTCTCCGAGACGAGCATGTTCAACGCAGCGGACCCCTTTGGCACGTTCCACGAACCGGTACCGGCACCGTCTCCGCCCCCGCCCACGGCCGTGCAGTTGCACGGCGACTTCACCCTGGCCGCCAAGCCGCCGCTGCAGTCTTTCTTCCTCACCCCCGATGTCGGCCTCGACTTCAATCAGGTTGGCAGCTCCATCATCCCGCAGAAGTACGCTCGGGTCATCGAGACCGCCCAGATTCCCAACCAGACCACCCAGAGCGGGCTCTTCCTGCCTCCCAGCCAGAGTTATTTCTCGCTGTACAGCGCCAACTATCCCTACGGCATGATAGCCGCCGGCGGCAATTTGCGAGTGCGAGACGCCTTTGCCGTGAGCGACCCGACGTTCAGCGGACCGGCTATCGGGCTTCCGGTCAACCTGTTTGGCAATCTGTCGGTCACCGTCGCCAATTATCTGAACGGCACGGCCTGGGTCAACAAGGGTTTTGCGACGGTCACGCTGGGGAGAGCGGCGGGTGTAGGGGGCGGCGTCGCCCAACCGCAAGCCGAGCCACCCGCCTTCCCGCCCCCCGACTTCAAGGCGTCCTTGGACAAGGCCATCGCCGCGCTCCCTAGCTCGCCCACTGTCTCTCTCGACGTGGGGAGTCTCGAGGCCGCGCTCTCCGGTGTCATCACCCAGATCATCCCCGAGACGGGTGACGGCCGCGGCCTCGACGGTACAGGCAAGCTGCTGGAGACCGACGTGAAGATCACTAAGTTATCTCCACCTTCCGTCGTAGCAACCCGCATCACCCGGTTCGCTGGCGCTGATGCGCTGGATGTGGGGGGGTTTGTGCCGATATTCGGCCCCGCTCCCAATGCGGGGGGCATAACTGACTTTCAGGCTGCGCCCGGGACCTCCACCGTGATTCCGTTGAGTCTGGTCGTGAGGGACGCTCTGATTGTGCCGGATCGGTCCATCCTGGTCGTTCAGGGGTCCTTGTTCGTCAATGGAGATCTGTTTATGGGAGAGCAGAGCACCTTGAGCGTCCTTGGAGACGTGGAGGTCGACAGCACCCTGATACTCACCGGACCCGCCACAGGCGGACTCAACACCAGTATCCTCGCGCAGGGCAGCGTGACCATCGTCCGGGGCATGCAGCACGGTGCGCCTCCGGTCTTCACGTCGGGCGGCAGCCTCTTCACCGAGAACATCAAGCCCCTCGGCGCGGTCAACGCGGTCGATAGCAGCCTGGCCAACACCGCCCTCAGCCAGGCCGACGCCGCCACCTCTGGCCTGGCTGCGCTGGTTGGGTCCTCGAACGCGATAGCTGATGCTGTGCATGATATCGCCGACCCGGCCCCCGGGGCGTTGGTGGTGTCCCAGAATGGCCCTGACATCATCCTCGCCCAATTTCCCGCCCGTAGCTCCAACTCAGCCGGCTGGTTGGTGGCCGAGGGGGGCGACGTGGTCCTGGCGGACGGTATCACCGGGACCGGTACCTGTACCGGGATGGTGTGGGCGTCGGGTTCGATTTTCGCCGATGGGACCAGCTTTCACGACTTTCCCTATTACTCTGCTGCCGACGTCCTGACGTCGACAGCACCGCCGAGCAGCACTCACGTGGCCGCCTTGCGCTATACTCGCACCGCCTGGGGCAAGCTGCCGTAGGTGGTCCATCGCCGACACGCTCGTTTATTGGCGGGCATCTCCGAGAGGCCGGTTCCAGAAGGGACCGGCCTTTTCTCTTCTCGGGAGGAAGAAAATTCTTTCAGGCCAACTGTGCAAATTCTTCCACAAAAGAAGTTCGGGAGGATACTCATGCGACGATATCCATATCGATCGGGACTTTGGATGACCTTGGTGGCGTTCGCGTTGGTCGGCTGGATCACCGGATGCAGCGGAGGCGGCGGCGGCGGCTCGGCCATGGTCCCCGGCGTGAATCCTGGCGCTGGCCAGGGTACCGCCAACGTCAGCATGAACCTCGACTTCCGCAATGTGCGGAGCGCCATCAGCCAATCGCTGATTCAGAGCGCCTCGCTGACCTTCCAGGTGGTTGCCACGGGCAGCACCCAACCCCTCGACGGATTCGGCGCATCACCCATCGATGTGACCGACCAGGCGGCCGCCCTGCTCAACGGTACAGCCAGCATTCCCGTAGCGGTGACGATTCCCGCCAACACCTCTGTGGAGATTGAGGTCACGCTCCAGGTTACCGCCAACGGTCAGACCCAGAGCTTCACCCAGCTCTCCAGTCCCATCGACCTGGGCCCCGGCCAGTCAACCACCATCACCATCAGCTTCACCCAGGGCTCGCCTACGCCGACGCCCTCGCCCACGGCGACGCTCTCGCCTACGCCCAATCCCAAGCCGCATCTGTACGCCATGGGGTTCAACAACGGCGTGGCGGCCGCGTTCCGTATCGACAATCCGTCGCTGGGCGGTGGGGCGCAGGCCAGCCCGACCCAGTTGTCGCTGACCACCCATCCCAGCCTGCAGTCGGTCGAGTCCAACGCCATCCTGGACCAGGCCGTCATCCAGGACTTCGAAAGCGGGACCTCGCCCGTCTTGCTGGACTACCTTCCGGGCAGCACGAGCACGACGTTCCTGCAAAGCGCCGACAATGCGGGCTTCGCCGACGTCGTACCGGCCCCCAACATCAATGACACCGACGTGTTCGTGGGGACTGACGTGAGCAGCAGCCCGTCGGGACTTCTCATCCAGACGCTGCAGGATCAGGCTGGCGAGACTGGTTCGACCGTCTCGACCTTCATTGATCCGACCATCTCCGTGCCAGGCATCCAGATCCGAGTCGACGGCACTTTCCCGAACCCCGCTGGGCCTTCATTTCCCGCCGCTGTCGTCATCGACAATAACGGCAACCTGCGAGCCTATGGCAACCCCGTTGTCTTTGGTGTTCCGCAGTTCCCCAATTCGGACTGGACGGTGTCCAACAACAACGGGCAGCCGGCGACCGTCTTTCAGTCCGGTACGAACGGCATCCAGCCGCTCGCCATCGACGTGGACCACAACGGTACCTTCTACGGCTTGGCGCTCCTCAACGGCACGCAGTTCGGGGTATATGTCATCCCGCCTTCGCAGCTCCTGGTGGCCCTCAATGGCGGCCTGAGCACGACGCCGACCTTCACCCTGAGCAATCCCGTGCCCAGTGGGGTGACGCTGGGTCCCCAGAACGTGCACCTGGCCGCCGATGTCACCCTGTCGGGTAGCTCCGCCCAGGCGCTCTTTATCGAGCTCCCCACCAACAACGGCGCCAGCTCTCAGATCCTGGCCGTCTTCCCGCCCTTCACAGGCAACGAGATGGCACAGCTCCTGACCTTCCCAAGCTCGCTGAGCACCTTCGTCCCGCAGTGGATCAGCGTGGACGATACCACACCTTAAGCCAAACGCGCTTCTCTGCCCCGTCTTCGGGATTATGGCTGAGCAGGTCTGCCTACCGGCAGACCTGGTTGCGGCCTTTTTTCTTGGCTCGGTAGAGCGCCTGGTCGGCAGCCTTGATGACTTCCTCCGGCTCGGGCAGCCGGTCGGTGCGCTCCGCCACGCCGATGCTGACCGTCACCGTCACTTTTTGCGCCGACCCTTTGGAGGTCGAGACCTCCATGGGTTTTCGGCGGGGCCGGTCCGGCCCTCGCAGGATCATGGGGTTCTCCTCGATGGTGCGGCGGAGTTGTTCCAACGCCTCCAAAGCATCCTTGGCGGCCTTCCCGGGGAAGAGCACGGTGAACTCCTCGCCGCCGTAGCGGAAAGCTCGCCCTCCCCCCGTCACTCGCGACAGCCGCGATGCCACCAGGCGAAGGCACTGATCGCCCACGTCGTGGCCATAGGTGTCGTTGAAGTTCTTGAAGTGATCGATGTCGATCATGGCGATGGCGTACCGGCCGGACAGCCCCGCCAGTTCCTGGCGGAGCGAGCGGCGAGCGGGAATGCCGGTCAGCTCGTCGAGGAAGGCGAGGCTGTAGGAGTGCTGGACCAGCGAGAGTGCCAGACTGGTGCCCCCCGCCAGGACGAAAACCGGCGATCCCGTGGTGAGGGCCAGCCCAGAAGCCGCCAGGAGCCCCACCGTGCCCCCGTCGAGCGGTGCGCCGTAGAGGTAGACCCGCAGCAGCATGAAGAGGCTGCACCCGGCCAAAACGGCGGCATCGACCCAGGGCCAGACTGCGCCGCCGGCAGCCGTGGCCAGGGCTTGATTGGGATACTGGGCTTCGTGCACGACGGCCAGCCCCTGGGCCAGGACGAGCGCGAGACGAGTCAGACCCGATACGTTTCCAATGCCACGGTCTCGGGCCAGCGCGAACACCACCAGGTTCAGCGGCACCAGGGCCCCGAGACAGAGGGGCAGGAGCAGGGGGGGCCGGCCATCGGGGGTCATGCTGAGCGGCGGAAAGCGAGCCGCGGCCGCGATCCCGGCCAGCAGGACGGCCCCCGTCAGAGACCTGCTGGAATGAAACTGCCAGGCCAGCGCGGCTGCCACGGTGAGAGAGAGCAGGGTGAGGCCCTCCACGAGACGTGCATCCGCCTGCCAGGCCGCCAGGCCCGCGGCTGCGCTCAACAAGATGAGCGGCCCCAGCAACACGCCGAGCGCTCTTCTGGCCCCCTCACGAAGCGTCATGCTTGAAAATTTCTCTATCCACACCCCTCGTCCCTGTGGGCTCTGCCCCCCAGCCGCTCCGCTTCGCTACGCTGGGGGCCCCCCCGGCTGGCAACTCGGGGGAGCTGTGCGGCATCGGCTTCGCCACTACTAGCTGGCGAGCCACAGCGAAGGACTCCCCCCTGTCGACGTGAAATGCGACCTTATGCTTAAACAACGTCGCAAGTCGCTGGCCGTCAAGATTGGCAATGTGTGGATGGGAGGCTCGCATCCCGTCATGGTGCAGAGCATGACCAATACGGACACGGCCGACGTGGCTGCCACCGTGCAGCAGTGCATCGACCTGTACCTGGCTGGCTCCGAAATCGTCCGCGTCACCGTCAAGGACGACAAGCAGGCCCACGCGGTCGAGCCCATCGTCTCGACCCTGCGAGAGCGAGGCTGCCCGGTGCCCGTGGTGGGCGACTTCCACTACAACGGCCACCTGCTGCTCCGGCGGGTGCCGGCCTGTGCCCGCGCCCTCGACAAATATCGTATCAACCCGGGCAACGTCGGGGGCGGCAAGAAGCACGACGAGAACTTCCGCGCCATGGTCGAGGTCGCCGTGGAGCATCAGCGACCGGTGCGCATCGGCGTCAACGGCGGGTCTCTCGATCAAGCGCTGTTGCAGCGCCTCATTGACGAAGACCTGGCTCGCCCCACGCCGCGGGGGGCCCGAACCATCTTCAAGGAGGCCATGATCGCCTCTGCGCTGGAGTCGGCGAACATGGCCGTGAACTATGGTCTCCGCGAGGATCAGATCGTCATCTCCACCAAGCTGTCCGACGTCCAGGAGGTGGTGGAGGTCTACCGGGATCTCGCCGCTCGCTGCCCCTATGCCCTGCACGTCGGCCTCACCGAGGCCGGCCTGGGCTCGAAGGGCATCGTCGCTTCCACGCTGGCGCTGGGCCTGCTGTTGCGGGAGGGCATCGGCGACACCATCCGGGTCAGCCTGACGCCCAAGCCCAATGAACCGCGGACGACCGAGGTGCTGGTCTGCCAGCAAATCCTGCAGACCTTGGGGGTACGGAACTTCTCGCCCCTGGTGACGGCTTGTCCGGGCTGCGGCCGAACCACCAGCACGTTGTTCCAGGAGATCGCCGTGCAGGTAGAGGACTACCTGCGGCTTCGCATGCCCGAATGGAAGTCCGCCGGCTACCGGGGCGTCGAGGCCATGAAAGTGGCCGTCATGGGATGCGTCGTCAATGGCCCGGGTGAGGCCCGGGGCGCGCATATCGGATTGTCGTTACCCGGCACCGGCGAAGTACCGGCGGCGCCGGTCTACGCCGACGGCCAGCACATCGCCACCCTGCGGGGCGATGGCATTGCCACCCAGTTCCGCGCCTACCTCGACCGTTACGTCGAGGAGCATTACAATCCTCAGCGCAAGACAGAGTTGATCCAGTCCCCGGTCGCCTGACCGATGGCCTGGCCGGCCTCATACCCTTCTTTCGCCTGCTGGATCTGGAGCTGGGTCTTCTGCATGTTCTGCAGTTGCTGCGTGCTCTTGGCCTGCTGCTGCTCGAGCTGCAGTTGCTTCTCCTGCACGGCAACCTCGCGCTCGCGGAGCTCCAGGTCCTTTGCCTTGATCTGCTGGTCGGTCAGCGGCGCGGCCGGCTGACTGGCCGGGGCCGACTGGGTCTGCACCTGCACCTGGGGGGCCGCATCGGCGGGCGGCGGGGCGCTGCAGCCCGTGGTGAAGGCCATCACCGCGCCGCCGGCGGTCAAGGCGGCCACGGCCAGAAGTCGCATGCTCTTGTGCGACGGGTCGGGCTTCTCTTCGCCCATCGTTACCCGGTCGCCGGATGCGGTCGATGTTTCCGTGGGGACGTGGACGGCCGTCCGCTCAAAGCGATTGCGTTCCGCCAGCATCTTGACCTGACTCATGCGCTTGCACACTCCTGATCCCGCATACGGGGTGAACCCCGCTCTTTATCGTTTGATGATAGCGTGATGCTTTGTTAACGCTGAGTTGCGTATGTATCCAAAGTGTTACAGGATTGCCGAGAGGTGTAACCGAAGCACGGGCGCCCATTCAATTCTCAAGGAGGTGGCCCAATGGCCGTCTACAAAGTTACCGAGATGGTGGGCACAGGCGACAGCTACGCCCACGCCACCGAAGAAGCCATCAAGCGAGCCGTCAAGAAGCTCCGCAACGTAAGCTGGTTCGAGGTCAAGGAAATGCGCGGCGCCGTGACCGACGGCAAGATTGAATTCCAGGTCAAGCTGCAGATCGGCTTCAAGCTCGACGACTAAAGAACGGTAAGGCCGACGGTGACCGGGGTGACCCCCTTGAACTGGCGTTCGATAGCCAGTTCGATACGCTCAGCGATCTTGCGGCTTTCCTTTTCCGGCGCTTCCACCAGGAGAACGGAGAACTTGCTCGGCGCCAGCCGGGCGGCGATGTCCGTTTCACGAACGTGTTCCATGATGAGCTCGCTCAGGGCAGCCGGCGCCTCCGCTCCTGCGCCCTCGATGCTGAACGTCATCAGCAACGCCCGCCGTTTGTAGCGCTTGTTCCGCTTCCGCTCTTCCCGCACCCGTTCGGAAAAGTACTGCTCGCTGTAGAGGCCGGTCTCCGCGTCCAGCATCCAGGAGTGGCTCTGATGGTGCGCCTGTTCCAGACCGTCGATGGCGAGGGCCGAGACCTCGTTGAGGGCGCCGACGGCGGTCAGATCCTCGGGGCGGAAGGCGCGTGCTCCGGCCCGTCCCAGGTAGATGACCCCCACCCAGTTTCCTCCCACTGACATCGGCATGACCAGCGCGCTGGACTCGCCGGGCACCAGGGTGCGGCCTTCCTGCAGCAGCACGGGCCGATTTTCTCGGGCCACCTGGCCGACCACGGTGGTCTCAAAGGGCGGCGCCAGCGCATCCACCCCCCCTCCGGTGGCGGCCTCCAGGGTCAGGGGCGACTGCTGTCGGCGGATGAAGAGGGCACCGGTACGGGCCCAGACCACGCGCAGGGTGGCACTCAGTACGGTCAACATGACCTGGTCTACTGCGGGCCGCGGTTCAGGGGTGCTCACAAGTTCGTCTCCTGCAGCGATATCGATTGAAGCCGTCCCTGGGGTGAAACCTCCAGAACGCACTCCCATCCCCCGGATGGATAGACCCGGTCGGAACCCCGGCGGCTGGCAGGCTCGCCCAGGATTCGCATGACGTCTGTGATGGGCACGTCCCCGCCTCGCCATCGGAAGCGCCGGCGCGCGGGGGGCACAGGCTCCACGTCGACGTCCCAGCTCTCGATGCGGCCGTCGACGGCCGATACGGCCAGCCCGACGGCCTCGTAGTACCACGTCCCGCCGATGACGTGATGCTTGTCGTCGGAGTAGAGGGGGAAAGCATTCTCGGCCCGTCCCCAGCCGGCGATCTGCTGCAGCGGCGCGCCCAGCGGCACGTCGTTGATGGTGGCAGCCGACAGGTCGACCACGATGTCGTCGAGGTGGGTCGGCTCCCAACCGGTCGTCGGATCCCATTGCCGCAAATCCATGGCCTCCTGATTGGAAATGCGGACGCATGACTCCTCTGCGAGCCGTGGGTTGTAGCCAAACGGCTACGCCAGGACTTTGAGAGCGCTGTGGCCAACACCGTGACCCTGGCTTGGCTCCCTGAAAAAGCCGGTAGAAAAGACTTGAATTGATGAAGACCATCGCTGGAATCCTGGCCGCCGGGCTGTTGTGTCTGCCCCTGGCCGCCCAGGCGAGTCCCCAGGTCACCCGGGCCACCCTTAAAAACGGGCTCCGCGTGGTGGTGGTGCGAGACCCGCTGGCCCCCGTCGTGACGACGGTGATGAACTACCTGGCGGGCTCCAACGACGAGAAGTACACGGGCACGGCCCACGCCACTGAGCACATGATGTTCCGGGGCAGCCAGTCGATGTCGGCCTCCCAGTTCGCCCAGGTCACGGCCATCACGGGCGGCAACTTCAACGCCGACACGCAGGATGCCCTCACCCAGTACTTCTTCACCATGCCCTCGACCGACCTGGACATCGCCCTCCATCTCGAGGCCTCCCGCGCCCAGAACGTTCTCGACACCCAGCCGCTCTGGAACCAGGAGCGCGGCGCTATCGAACAAGAAGTCACGCAGGACAATAGCGAGGCCGAGTATCGCGTCTGGATCAAGCTGCTCAAGAACGTCCTGGGCGGTACGCCCTACGCCAACGAGGGCCTGGGCACGCTGAACAGTTTCAGCAAGCAGATCAATGCCCCCCAGCTCCAGGCCTTCTATCGAACGTGGTACCACCCCAACAACGCCATCCTGGTCATTGCCGGCGACGTCGATCCGAAGACGACCCTGGCCAAGGTGGACCGCTACTTCGGCAGCATTCCGGCCCGGCCCACCCCGCCCCATCCGGGCATCCACCTGTCGCCCTATACCCCCACCACATTCCGGGAAGAGAGCGACAAATCGTATACCCTGGTGTACTCCGCCTGGCGTTCCCCGGGCTACGACGACCCGGACTATGCGGCGGGCCAGGTGTTGGGAGACGTGTTCAACAGCCAGCGCTCCGACCTCTACGCCCTGGTGGCGGGAGGCAAGGCGCTCTTCACCGGCTTCACCGGGGCGACCTATCAAAAAGCCGGCCTGGCGCTGGCCTACATCGGCGTGTCAGCGTCGACCCCGCCCGAAGACGCGGCCAGGCTCTTGCAGGCGGTCGTCGACACCTACCGCGACCAAGGCGTTCCCGCCGACCTGGTGGAGGCGGCCAAGCGACGGGAAATCCAAGCCGAGGAGTTCAAAGGCAATTCGATACAAGACCTGGCGTTCGATTGGAGCACCGCCCTGGCCGTCGAAGGCCGCCGCTCGCCGGAGGACGACATCGAGGCCATTCGCAAGGTCACGGTCGACGACGTCAACGCGGTGCTGCGAAAATACATGACCACTCAGCCCTCGCTGGGTTTTTCGGTGCCCAACAACAACGGCACGGTGACGGCTGGACAGGGGCACGCCGGCGAGAACAACACCATCGTACCCAGCGCCAATACGCCGCTGCCGGCCTGGGCCCAGGCGACGTTGCGCAACCTGCACGTGCCGCCGCAGACCATGCATCCGGTCGACATGACGCTGCCCAACGGGGTGCGGCTCATCGTGCAACCGGAGAGCATCACCCATACGGTGCAGTTGAATGGCGAGATCCTCACCAACACGATGGAAGAGGTGCCCCATACCGAGGGCGTGGCCACCCTGACCGAGAACCTCCTGCCCTACGGCACGACGACGTACGATCGCATCCAATTCCAGGCCGAGCTGGACAAGATTGCGGCCAACGTCAACACGGGCACCAGTTTCAACATGTCGTGCCTGAGCAACGTCTTCGACCGGGCGGTGGAGCTGCTGGCCGATGACGAGCTCCACCCCGCCTTCACTGATGCCGACTTCAAGATCGTGCATGGCGAACTGTACGATGAGACGGTGGGCCAGGCGAAGGCGCCCGATCACCTGGCGGCCGTGGCCATGTCGAACGCCCTCTATCCCGAGGGCGATCCATCGCGCCGCTCTGCCACGCCTGACACGGTCAAGGGGTTGACCCTCGACACCGTGAAGGCTTGGCACCATCTGGCCTACCGTCCCGATTTGTGTACTATCGTGGTGGTGGGTGACGTGACCCCGCAGCGGGCCCGGGAGGTGGTGGAGAAGTGGTTCGGGGGCTGGCAGGCAGATGGGCCGAAGCCGAATGTCGATCCACCCCAGGTCCCGTCCAATCCGGTGTCTGCCGTGGTCATTCCCGACCGGGGTCGGGTGCAATCGGAGGTGCGCTTGTCGCAGACCTTGGCCCTGACCCGCAAGGATGCGGATTATCCCGCCCTGCAGTTGGCCAACACCGTGCTGTCCGGCGGCTTCTACGCCTCGCTCCTGTCGCACGACCTGCGCGAGATTCACGGCTGGGTCTACGGGGTCAGCTCCAGTCTCACCGTGGGTCGCACCCGCTCGACTTTCGGCATCCGCTTCGGGGCTGACGCCGCCAACGTCAACAAGGCGGCGGGCGGAGCGGTCCAGGAGCTCACGGGATTGCAGACCCGGCCCTTGACGGTGGAACGCCTGCAGAAGGCCAAGGCCTTGTGGATGGGCGAGGTACCGGTGCGGGAAGCCAGCTATGACGGCCTGGCCAGCCACCTGCTGCGGTTGGCCACCTACGGCCTGCCCCTCGATCAGGGGTACAAGGATGCGCTGGCCGCGCTGCGAGTCACCCCAGCCCAACTGCAGGAGGCGATGCAAAAGTGGATACGGCCCGACGGGTTCGTCCAAGTCGTGCAGGGGCCGGCCCCGAAGTGACGGGTTGCCTGGTCCTGCACGGATTTACCTCCAGCCTGGACACCGTGCGCCCCCTGCTGGCCAAGCTGGACGAAGTGGGCATTCCCTACGAGGTGCCCATTCTGCGAGGGCACGGGGGACGACCGGAGGATCTCGAAGGCGTGCGCTGGGAGCACTGGGTGGAAGACGCGGCCATCGGCCTCCAGCACCTCACCCAAGGGCGCAAGCCGGCGGTCGTCATCGGGCACTCCATGGGGGGGCTCCTGGCCCTGGATCTGGCCGCCACCTGCTCGCAGCAGGTGCAGGCGGTGGTGTCGGTTTCAACCTGCCTGCGCTTCCGGCATCCGGGGGTCTACGTGCTGCCCATCATCGAGCAGTTCTACCCGTATTGGAATACCCGACCGCACTATGTCGACCAGAAGCAGGCGGCAACCCACACCAACTACCGGCGGTTTCCCACCCGGGCGTTTGGCGAGCTCTATCGATACAGTCACCTGGTGCGGGAACGGCTGCCCATGGTGACGTGTCCCCTGCTCGTCCTCCAGTCGTCCATCGATCGCACCGTGCGGCCTCGGAGCGCCACCAAAATCTATCGAGAGGTGTCGTCGACCGACAAGGAGGTGGCCTGGTTCAACCATACCGGCCATGAGATGTTGCGTGATGCCCAGCGAGATGCCGTGGCCTATCGCATTATCGAGTTTATCCAGAGGCAAGGGCCATGATCCTGGGCTATGACTGGAATCAATGGCCGGGGCTGGAACCCGGGCGAGTCGTCGAGGTGGAGGATGAGACGCTGCGCGATGGTCTGCAGTCTCCCTCGGTGGTGAACCCCGACGTCCGCATCAAGCTGCGTCTCCTGCACTTGATGGAGGAACTGGGCATCCACGGGGCCGACATCGGTCTGCCGGGGGCCGGGCCCAAGGCAAGATCCGATACGGTCCGTCTGGCTCGGGAGATTCGCGATCAGCGTCTCAAGCTGGAGCCAAGCTGTGCGGCTCGCACGCTGGTGGTCGATATCGAACCTATCGTCGAGGTCTCGCAGGAAGTCGGCATGAACATCGACGCCAACGTGTTCCTCGGGTCGTCCCCGATACGCCAGTACGCGGAAGACTGGCCCATGGACAAGCTGCTACGCCACACCGAAGAGTCGGTCAAGTTTGCGACGTCGCACGGCATCGGGTGCATGTACGTGACCGAAGACACGACCCGGGCGCAGCCGGACATGTTGAAGAAGCTCTACACCGTCGCCATCGAAAACGGCGCTCGCCGCATCTGCCTGGCCGACACGGTGGGGCACGCCACCCCCGATGGCGTCCGAGCTCTGGTGACGTTTATCAAGCAAGAGGTGGTGAAGCCCAGCGGTGAGCCGGTCAAAATCGACTGGCACGGCCACCGGGACCGGGATCTGGGCGTCATCAATTCACTGGCCGCCATCGAGGCCGGGGCCGATCGGGTGCACGGGTGCGCGGTGGGCATGGGCGAGCGCGTGGGCAACACCCCGATGGAGCTTCTGTTGGTCAATCTCAAGCTCATGGGCCTCATCCACACCGACCTGGGCGCGCTGCGCAACTACTGCGAACTGGCCTCGACAGCTTGCGGCGTGCCGGTGCCGCCACATTGGCCCGTGGTGGGACGAAGCGCCTTTCGCACGGCCTGCGAGCCGTGGGCCGACCGCCTCGCGCAGGCCCGCCTGGAGGAGGAGGGATGGCTGGAAGATCGTCTCTACTCCGCTATTCCGGCGCATTGGGTGGGGGCCCATCCGCAGGTCGTGGTGGGTCCCATGTCGGGCGACGGCGCGGCGGTGGGCTGGCTGCTCCGCCACGGCCATCTGCCCACGCCCGACCGGGTGCGGCGAGTGCTGGAGGTCGCGGCCGGCGCCAACCATCTGCTGACCGATCGGCAACTGGAGTCGCTCGTATGACCGATCAGCTCATCTACGACTGGAACGTGCAGGGGGCCCCTCAGCTCCGCCTGCCGGAGACCGTGGGCTGCCTGGACGAGACGCTGGCGGAGGGTCTGCGGGCGACCAGTGTGGTGCAGCCTGACCTGCCGGCCTGCAAGGCGTTGATCGCCCTGGCCCGCCGAGTCGGGTTTTCGAGCGTGAATCTGGGCCTGGCGGACAGTCGTGGCGTGCTGGA
The DNA here is from genome assembly GCA_036501005.1 of Candidatus Xenobia bacterium. Classification (GTDB taxonomy): domain Bacteria; phylum Vulcanimicrobiota; class Xenobia; order RGZZ01; family DASYBA01; genus DASYBA01. The sequence goes on from DASYBA010000654.1 coordinate 18,468, forward strand.
GCGGTGGGATGGCGGGCCGGCCGCGGTCTCCGTGCGATCCGCGGCCGGCCTTCAGTCCGTGCTCGGGAGTGGCATTGAAGAAATCCGCATCCACGCGCCGGTCAGCGACCTCCTGTTGGGCGGCCGTCGTCTGTCGGCGGCGGTCGATGACCTGTGCCGCATGATTGCCCAAGTGGGGTCTCGGGCCGTGTGGGTCGCGGAGGACGCCACCCGGACCCCTCCAGCGACGCTGTCGACAGCGCTGCGGGCCGTTCATGAGGCGGGCGCCCGGCGGGTCTGCCTGGTCGACTCGGCCGGGACGGCCATGCCCTTGGGCGTCATGCGGCTCCTCTCCTGGGCTCGCCAGGAGGCTCCGGACATGAGGTGGGACTGGGGTGGCCGCAACGACCGGGGTCTGGCCACCGTCAACGCGCTGGCCGCTTTGAGCACGGGGGCTGACCGGGTGTGCGGCACCGCGCTGGGGCTCGGGGAGGGCCCGGGGGTCGTCGCGCTCGATACGCTGTTGACCAACGTGGCCTTGATGCGATCGCCCACCGTCGATCTGAAGATTCTGCGCGACTGGTGTGTCGCCGCGGCGGGGCACCTGGGGGTGTCGATACCGGTCAACTATCCGGTGCTGGGCGAGGATGCCTTTCGTACGGCCACCGGGGTGCACGCAGCGGCCATCGTCAAGGCCCGCAAGAAGGGCGACGTGGGGCTGGCCGATCGAGTCTACTCGGGCATTCCGGCCGGGTGGTTCGGGCTGGCGCAGCGCATCGACATCGGCCCCATGTCCGGCCTCTCCAACGTGAGTTGCTGGCTGGAAGAGCGCAGTCTGCACTACACGTCGGAGGATGTAACCCGCATTCTGCAATGCGCGAAGCAGTCAAATCGGACCCTCTCCGAGGAGGAAGTACTTCAAGTCTTGAAGGAGAGTCCGCCGACACCGGCGACCAGGTCGGAGACACCCGCTTGAGGAGACTTTGATGGCCGTGGCAGAGAAGACAGTCAGCAACCAGTACATGTACCAGGGGCGGATCGTCACGTTGCGACGCGAAGAGGTGGAGTCGCCCGACGGCAAGCGCCACCTGCGGGAAATCGTGGAGCATCCGGACGCGGTGGTGGCCATCGTGCTGACCGGGCCGTCGACGCTGTTGATGGTGGAGCAGTATCGGCGCGCCCCCGACAAGGTGATGCTGGAGCTTCCGGCCGGCAAGGTCGACCCCGGAGAAGGATTGGAAGAGGCCTGCCGCCGCGAGGTGGTGGAGGAGACGGGGGTCTATCCCGCCGTCCTGGAGCACCTGTTGTCGTTCTATCCGTCGCCGGGGTTCTGCACCGAGAGGATGCACCTGTTTCTGGCGACGGAGCTGAGCCCCCGGCCGGAGGGGGTGCTCGAGGGCGAGATCGATCGGCTGCACGAGGTGTCGGTCAGCGATTTGCTGGGCCGCATCAAGCGGGGCGAGATCGAAGACGCCAAGACGGTGATCGGAGGACTGCTGCTGGCCCAGCGTCTGGGGGTGACGTCATGAAGAAGGTCCTGGCCGGTCTGGTGGCGTGCGCGGTGGCGGCCACCGGTTCATCCTCGCAGCCCCGTAGGCACCTGGGAATCTGACGCCGAAAACCTGATCATGTCCGTTGCGCAGGACGAGGTTCCAGAAGTCAGCCCCGAGGTCTATCTGGCGTTGGAGCGCCAGACGGAGGAAAAGAACGAGTACGTCGATGGTCACATCGTGGCCATGAGCGGCAGTAGCGTCGACCACGACCTGATCTCCGGGGATGTGCTGGGCCTTTTTCTCCAGCAACTGGGCACGGGGCCGTGTGTGGTACTCAGCAGCAACATGAAGGTTCGCGCACAGTTGAAGACGCCGTCGACCCGTAAGGGACTCTTCGCGTACCCGGACCTGACCATCGTCTGCGGGGAGCCCACCTTTCACGACGAGCGTCGGGACATCATCACCAATCCCAAGGTCATCTTCGAGGTCCTGTCGCCGTCCACAGAAGACTACGACTTTGGCAGGAAGCGCGAACGATACCAGGGCATCGAGACGCTGACGGACTACCTGTTGGTGGCCCAAGACTTGCCTTGGGTAGAGCACTGGGAGCGCCAGCCGAACAAGCGATGGGTGGTCGACACAATAGAGGGGTTGGACTCGACGCTGGAGATCCAGACCATCGACTGTAAGCTAAAGCTGGCGGACATCTACCGCCGAGTGTCCTTTCCAGAGCGCACCATCCAATAAGCAAGTCCTGTTCCCACCAGGCTACCGGACTGTACCCGCTGGGCTACTTTTCAGCCTGTCCGCAGCACGGTAGGATAGGTAACGAGGCCTATGTTGAAGAGGGAGAGCCGTGCGAGTGCATTGGAGGATGTTGCTACTTCTCGGGATCGGCGGCGCGCTGGCGGCGACGAGAGCGTTGGCGACCCCGCCCCCAGAGTGGACGAATCCGAAGGATGGTTCGGTCATGGTGCTGGTGTCGGCCGGTCCTTTCACCATGGGCTCCAGCCAGGCCGAGGTCGATGCGGTCTACCAGGATGTGACCCGCCACGTGGGCGCGGGAATGGACAAGGACTGGTATGACCGCGAAGTCCCTGCGCACACGGTTCAAACGGGCGCGTACTACATCGGGAAGTATGCGGTGACGAATGCCCAATATCGCCGCTTCGTATCGGCGACCGGCTACCAGACGGTTGGCGTATCGCCTACCTTTCCAGGGGCACCTCCCCAGTGGGAGGCGTACGCCGAGCAGTGGGGTGAGACGGCGCCGGTGGTGGAAGTCTCGTGGGAGGATGCGAAAGCATACTGCCACTGGGCCGGAGTGCGGTTGCCGACCGAGGTAGAGTGGGAAAAGGCGGCCCGGGGCACAGACGGGCGGAGATACCCGTGGGGCAACGAGTGGGACCCGTCGCGCTGCCACTGCCAACTCGCCCGGACAGGAGGCGGACGCGCCCCCGATGGAGCCGCACCGGTGGGGAGCTATCCATCGGGTGCGTCGCCGTACGGCTGCCTGGACATGGAGGGGAACGTCATGCAGTGGACGGATTCTTGGTACCAGGCTTATCCCGGTAGCACGGACCCGTCGGGTGACTGTGGCCAGAAGTACCGAGTCATGCGGGGATGCTGCTGGGACTATGATTTCAGCGCCGTCTACCGCGCCGCACTCCGCAGCTACCACCGACCGGGCGACCATGCGTTCGGCGTCATCGGGTTCCGGGTGGCCAGAACGCCTTGATTCAGCCTGCTAGGGGCAGCGGTTCAGGGCTGCGAGGCAAGCGCATTCTGAAGCACCCCCGCGCCTCGGTAGAAATGCTTCCGGTACAACGTTAGAATCACGACGGCCGGCACGACCTCGAAAAGGACGCACAATACAGGGAATAACCAGTCAGCGGGTATCATCAGGTTCAACACGACGATTCCAAGGCCATACCACGGCCAGACATGCCGCCCGTGCCCTAGCGCTGAGGTAAGGCCGGCGGCCGCCGCGATGCCGAGGGCGGTGGTGACGAGGTGGCCCCGGTAATAAAAGCTGAAGAACATCCCGCCACACGCCACGTAGTACAACAACCGGTGGCGTTCCGGAAGCAGCGGAACGAGGAACATGGGCGTCATCAGATACCACGGAAAGACGTACGTCGCCACGAGAAAAAGCGGGGTGATAAAGAACACCGTGGTCGCCATGACGAGTTCTGCAGATGTCCGTATTCGATACCAGCTTGTTGCAGCCACGAGGCCAATCCAAGCAGCGGAGGCCGCTCTCAGAACCGCACCCAACCGCTGCAGTCCCGGGCCGGCTGCGGCGAGGAGACCTGCCGCGGTGGTGGGTATGCTCCCCTGGAACACCATGGAGGGCCACCAGCACGATGCGATCAGCTTGACGTGGCCAAGCTGCCACCACGCGATCGAGACAATCGTCAGGAGCGCTGTCACCAACGCGGTGACAAAGGCCCGCTTGCCGCGGGTCGCCAGTAAGTAGCCCATGGCCAGCCCGGCGATTTCCAGCCCGGAGATCTTGACCAGGAGCACGCCAGCGGCGGCCAGCCCCACGACCACGGGGGCCCGGCGAGTCGCCAGGCACGACAGCAGCAACGTGGCAGCCAATATCAGCCAGGCGTCGTTGTGGCCGTTGACGACGATCTCAACCATGACGATCGGGTTGAGGGCCAAGGCCACGAGCGGCGTGGAATTCTGCACCGCCGCGGCGAGGCGCTCGGCGACCGCTACGGCCACCCGCAGGACACACAGATGGACGAACTTCAGCGCCAGGAGGCCCACGGCCACGCCCCACTGTGACAGGTATCCGGCCAGCCACACCTCTGGGTAGACGACGGGGCCGTATATCATGGTTTGACCGTACCACGCCAGGGGGCTGTAGTTGTCATGGATGCTGGCGTAGGTATGCACCCATGGACTGAGGTGATACAAAGCCGCCAGACGCCCGAATTGAAGGTAGGCGTAGGCATCGGCCGAGGCGGTTGGCAGGGCTAGACAACAGAGAATGCCGGCCACCCAGAAGGTGACTACTACCGCGCGTCTTTCCTCGACGACCTGGGCGAGACGGCACGCACTCCAGTACAGACAGACCAGGGCGACCAGCGTATAACGCTGGACTGTCATGACGCCGTGAGCCGGATCGAGAAGGCCCATGCCGGCGCGGTCCGGCGTTGGCAGGTGGGCATGGCTGTTGGCCCAACCCAGCAGCAGATACCCGACGCACGAAGCCAGGAGCACGGCACGAAAACGCATTCCAGCGTCAGGCAGACCCACTAAACCGGGCCGTTCAATAGCCTACTTATCGACATGTCTTGTCAATCTCACAATGGGGCGGTTTGTTTGGCGATTCAGAGCAGCCTTCCTGCCGTTGGATAATCGATAGTAAAACATCAATTCGGTGGCAGGCGACGATGCTGCGGTGGGTCCGTATCGGTCAGTGGCAACATCAGCGGCTGTGGCAGCCCGCTGTATCGGTGACCAGCAGCCGATGTCGACACACCGACGTCGGGTGATCCCATGCCGAGCCACACTACAACGAGCACCCGCTACATTCGCGCCAAGCGTGCGTGCATGACTCCATAGTAACCGTCCGGGGTTACATGTGGGCTGCGGCCAGGTTTCAGGTCGGCGATAAGCGGTTGGAGCCGCTCGGCGTATCGGTCGCTGGTAAGCGATATCAGCGATATCGATACACGGTTCCTTTGAGAGAGAGTGTGCGTACATGGCCCACGCACGAAGGGGTGTTGTGCGTACGCCCCGAGGACACGGGAGCGGGTAGGCTGGCGGCTAGAGGCCGGCGGGGTGGAGGACCCGGTCGAACGTGCTCAGGTATCCCTGGTCGGGGTGGCCGATCTTCTCGACGCCTCCGCCGCCGCCCCAGGAGTAGTGGCCGCCGCCCGACTCGTAGAACTGGCCGTTGATGTCGATGATGACGTGGCCCTCCTGGCCGGGCAACGAGCGGTCGTAGATGGTCACGTGCTTGCCGGGGCCGTTGTCGATACCCCGCTGCCCAGGCAACGTCACGGTCGTCTGCGGCTCGCTCAGGTACCCGCCTGCATGCAGCACGGCCGACACGAATCCAGAGCAGTCGTAGCCGGAGCTCGGCCCCCAGCCGCCGTGGCCGCCGCCGACCTCATACGGGCGTCCCACCAGGTGGTTCGCTTCGGTGACCATGGCTTGCACCTTGGGTCCCCCCGGTACCGTGGTCTGCTTCACGACGTGGTGCTTCTTGTGGTGGACCGGAGCATGATGCGACACCAGGCCCCGGGCCTGCGCTGACGTCATCAACTGTGCGTCCTGGTAGCGACCGGCGCTCACAGCATCGGCCGGCGCCAAGGTGGGCGTATCGGCCTGCCCCTGGCCCGTCCCCGTATTCAGCACCGCGGCCGTGGTGCTGGCAGCCCCCGTATTGGCAATGACCACGTGTCCAACCTCCTGTCGAATGTGTGGCGCCAGTCTAACAGTCAGTTGTAACAGCGGTCTGAACGGAATGTGAACACGATGTATCGGACGGATGGATTGTCGTTACGGCATCACAACAATTGCCTCAGGCAGGCGTACCGGCCATCACCTGGCCGAGGGTCTGCTTCAAGACGGCGCCCGATGCCTGCAGGGCCATCTTCTCCTTGTCCCACAAGGTCATCTCGACCAGGCCCTCGACCCCGCCCTTGCCCACCCACGTCGGCTGGGAGAGGCACACATCGGTGATGCCCATGAGACCCGTCTGCAAGGACGACACCGGCAACAGCGCCTTCTTGTCGAGCGCAATGGCGTCGACGACCTGCTTGATGGCGACGGCCACCGCCCGGCCCGCCCCGCCCTTCAGCTTGATGACCTCGGCGCCGCTCTTGCGGGTGTTTTCGAAGATGCGCACCGCCTCGTCTTCTCGGTACCCCGGCAGGCTCCACAACGGCACGCCGTTGACCGCGGCGGTCGACCAGATGGGCACCATGCTGTCGCCGTGCTCGCCGAGAATCAAGGCGCTGACCTGTGTTGGGTCCACCTTGTAGTGCTCGCCGAGGAACGACCGGAAGCGGCAGGTATCCAGGACCGTCCCCAGCCCGATGACCTGGTTGGGGGGGAAGATGTTGGCCTTGACCGCCATGTAGGTCAGGATGTCGACCGGGTTCGCCACCACCAGGATGACCCCCCGGGGGTTGGGCCGAGCCTTCTTCATCTCTTCCAGGATGGTCTTGAACAGCTCGACGTTGCGGTTGATGAGCGACAGCCGGCTCTCGTCCGGCTTGCGGCGAAGACCCGCCGTGACCACGATGATGTCCGCACCTTCGCACGCTTCATAGCCGCCGGCGTAGATGCGCTGCGACGACGACATGGACGACCCGTGCCGCAGGTCGAGGGCCTCGCCCTTCGCCATGTTCTCATCGGCGTCGATAATGGCCAACTCCTGCACCACCCCGCCCAACTGCAGGGCAAACGCGGTATCGCCGCCCACCCGGCCACCGCCGCCAATGATCGCTACTTTCACGTCGTCTCATCCTCCTCGGGCCCGTCAGTTCGTTGAATGCCCTTCGCCGCCCTCCAGCGTATATGCCGCAGCAGTCCCAGCACTGTCTTGACGTCCCGATCGGTCATGGGCGCAGCCAGCAGCACCCGGCGGGCGTCGGCCATGGCCCGCTCCAGCGAGGTGCGGGTCGGATAACCCACAAGCTGCAAAAAGCTCTCCAGCCGAGCCAGCAGTTCTTGTCGCCGTTCGACTGACGCACCGCTGGACAGCGCCGCGGGCGGCTCCCTCAAAGCCATCATCAACTCGTACCCCAGCACTGCCACTGCATGCGAGAGGTTCATCGACGGGTGCTCGGGACTGGTGGGAATCTCCACCGTGAACTGGCACAGCTCCAGCTCTTCACTCGTCAGCCCCGCCTCTTCCGGGCCGAACACCATGGCCAGGCGGCACGGCGTATAGTGCTCCAGCAGGTGTCCCATGAACCGTCTGGGCGTCATGGGCGTGCGTCGACCCTTGCCCCGCCGAGCGCTGGTGCCGACGCACACGTCGAACCTGGACGCCACCTCCGCCAGCGTATCGAACGTCTGCGCCGCCTCCAGTACCATCAACGAATGGTAGGCCAGCTTGCGGGCATCCGTGTCGTCCAGGGCGGCGTGCTCGCCGACGATCAGGAGCCCGTTCAGTCCCAGGTTGCGAATCACCCGGCAGGCCGAGCCGATATTTCCGGGGTGCCGGGGACGGACCAGGACGACCGACGCCTCCACAGGGTTCACGCCCCTCCAATTGAATGTTCCTCCACATGCCCCCTGCCGACAAAGTGATTCGCGATGCCGTCCACCGGGACATCGTGCTGGACGGAGAGGTCCAGATTCCGCTCCTCGATACCCTCGAGATGCAGCGCATGCGGGGCATCAAGCAATTGGGCACGGCCAGCCTGGTCTATCCCACCGCCCTCCACACCCGCTTCGACCACAGCCTGGGCACAAGCTGGCTCACCCGCCGCCTCATCCAGACGATGGAGCAGGTCCAGGGCCCCCTCTTCAGCGCCGAAGACAAGGTCGCAGTCCAGGCCGCCGCCCTGCTCCACGACATCTCGCACATTCCCTACGGCCACACCTTCGAAGACGAGCGGCGCATCTTCGACCGCCACGACACCGAGGAGCGACTGACGCACTTTCTCACCCACGGTCAGGTCGGCAAAGTGCTGGCACAAAAGGGCCTCACGGCAGCCGTTCTGGCTATCCTGAGCGGCCGTGGCGGTGCGCTCACCGACCTCGTCTCGGGGACGATCTGCGCCGACCTCTTGGACTATCTCGCCCGCGACACCTACTTCTGCGGCCTGACGCAGTCGTACGACGACCGCATCTTCCGCTACTTCCGGCTGGGCCTGGACGGCCTCTACCTCGATGCCCAGAAGAACGGCGTACTCCGCGAAGACGTCATCTCCGAGATCATCAATCTCCTGCGCCTGCGCTACTTCCTCTCCGAGCGGGTCTACTTTCACCACGCCAAGACGGCCAGCGGCGCCATGATCTCCCGGGCGGTGGAAGCCGCCGTGCAGCAGGGCCTCAAGCTGCCTGACCTGTATCGACTCCGCGACGAGGGGCTGCTCCACCTCCTGGCCACCCGATACGGAGACGCGCCCGGCATGGCCACCCTGCTGGAAGCCTTCGAAGGCCGCCACATCTATCAGCGCTGCTTTCTCTTGACCCGCCGCATCGGAGACGAGTTGCAGCAGCAACTGGTCGAGCGCTATCACCGCTCGGCTGCCGAACGCGAGGCTGCCGAGGCGTATCTGATCAAGAAGAATCGCCTCAAGCCCGGAGAGCTCATCATCTACTGTCCAGCGGAAAAAATGATGCTCAAGGAGGCCCACGTCCCGGTCAAGGTCGATACGGGGCCGCCCCGCCTGCTCTCCAGCCTGGGCATTCCCGAGGTGGAGGCCCTCATGGACAAGCACCGCAACCTGTGGAAGTTCTATGTGTTTGTCGCCCGCCACCGCGCTGAACGGCTCAAGGCCATCAGCACCTCTTGCGAGACGTGGTTCTGCCAGGCCAACCACCTGCCGGCCTTGCAGTCTGGCCAGCTCTACTACAACTGGTAGGAGAGGTCGATGGAGGTGCGGTTCTGCAGCTTCTGGACCGCGCTCGGGTCGGTGTGCTCCAACACGAACACGGTGGTGAGATGCGGGCTGAGCGGCACGGCCAGGTTCGCGTAGATCCCGTCGAAGTTGGTTTGCACCGCATAGTCGGCCTGCGCCACCGGCGTGAACACTGCGTCCTGGCCGACGTGCACAAAGTCGATACGCGCCGAGATCTTGTGGGGCCACTGCGTCTTGCCTACGACGATGCCGTACTGGTAGCCGGTCTTGCCGTTGACCTTGACCCCGGGTGTGGTCTGGCCGAGGTTGTCCCAGTATTCGAAGCTGATCGCCATGGGAATCTTGCCCCGGTGGAAGTACCAGTCCATCTTGGGATCGATAATGTCGTAGGTTGAACCGAAGCCGACCGGCGTCTTGCCCATCGTCACGACCGAGTTGCCCACGTTGCGGCCCAGCAAGGTCGTCAGGGCCGCCAGGTCGTAGTCGAACCGCATGATGGCGCACGACACCTCCAGCCGCTGGGTATCATAACGCCCCCAGCCGGCGCCGCCGTGCACGGCCCACACCCGAAAGTCGCCTACGTGGCCCACGTCTATCGGCATGGCGAACCAGGGCGAAATGTCCAGCCACCACCGTTGGTCCGGCGAGTTGTAGGCGATATTGACACCGCCTGGCTTGATGAGGTTGGACCAGATGAAGCCGCTATAGACAGGGTTGGTGTGCCAGGGACGGGGGAACTCGCCAGCCTCGAATTCCCAGCCCGGCGCGGTGTGCGGCCTGTATTTGGCGTACACCTCGTCGGCCCACCGGCCATCGACCTGGTTTTTGTCGATGGTCGTCCACGAGCTGTTGGGAAAATACGGGTTGCCGCTGCGCAGGTGGACGTCGAACAGCCAGTCGTGGCTCTGGTATTGCCAGCCCACCCGGGCCCGATAGCGAAGGCGGTCGGTCTTGAACGGCGAGTTGAGGTCTCTCTCGTAGCGCATGGCCAGTTCGGCATTGGTGGTGAGCCCGCCGGGTGTGGGCGTTGGGGACGCCACCGGAATGCTCCCCGTCTCGTCCTCGGGATGGTTCGGCGGATTGTCGGGGTCGCACCAGCCTGCTGCCACCAGACAGCAGAACAGCAGCACGACCAGTCGTTTCAAGATGTCTCGCACGGCGGGTGCATCATACAATAGATGAGACAGTCCGTAAAGGACTCGACCTGCCCCTCAATGCCGCCCTGCCGAACGACTCCCGGGCTCCCTTCCTCTACACCCAGCTCGTCAACGCATTCTAGACGTCGATCTGATTTCGGTCCTCGACTGAAACCGCAGGGGCGGTGCGAGAACCCGGCGAACCCGCGGACATGCCATCCCTGTTTCCCGGCATGGATCCCTGGCTAGAGGGCACCGTCTGGTCCGACTTCCATACGGAGTTCCTGGGTGACCTCCGGGCGGCGCTTCGGCCTCGGCTGAGACCACGCTATGTCGCGCTTATAGAGCACCGGGTCTATGTCGAACGCGAAGTCCCAGAACAGCCCGCCTCCGTCTTTCCGGACCTGACCGTCGCCCGGGAATCCACTACACCACGGCCGGCACAAGGAAACCTGGGTGTCGAAGCCCCCGTCACCGTCCGACTCGCCATGCCCGAGATCCGACGAGAGCCTTTCCTCACCCTGCGGCGCCCGGGGGGCATGGAGGTCGTCACGGTCATCGAACTGCTGTCACCATCGAACAAGAGACCGGGCAGCGAGGGTCGACGGGAGTACCTGGCCAAGCGTGACGCCGTTCTGCAGAGCCGGGTCCACCTGGTCGAATTGGATCTGCTGCGAGGGGGTGAACGGTTGCCTACGGCCGAACCGCTTCCACAGGCACCCTACTACATCACGGTCAGCCGCGCCGGTTGCCGCCCCTACGCTGACGTCTGGCCCATTGGACTCCGCTCACGACTACCGACCGTTTTCGTCCCCTTGGATCCCGAAGAGCAGGATCTCGCGCTGAACCTGCAAGAGGTCCTCGACACCGTCTTCCAGCGGGCTGACTATGCCGATTTCATCGACTACCGACAACCGCCGACCCCGCCCCTGACCGCCGACGACCAAGCCTGGGCAGAGATCCTCACCGTGCGACGAGAGTAACCTGGACTAGCCGGCTAGCGAGGGGCGAAGAGGAAGACCTCCTCCTCCTCGGCGGCGGCCTCTACCAGCGTGGCCTGCGCTCTGGCCGTAATATTCGTCTTGCCCCGCAGCTTCGCCGAGAGCATGGTGCGGGTCGGTACCCCCCGGGAACGGGAGAACGCGACCTCGCCATCGATATCGACACTGGCCTCCGAGTCCTTCACATGGTGCGAAATGCGGACCACGAAGGGATCGAGCTGCAGGCTACCCTGCACCTCGAAGTGGAGCGGAAAGCGCAGCTCTTCCAAGCGGGGCAGGCCCACGTCGACGTCTTCCTGCCACTCCGGAGCCGGCTCGCCGGCCGGAAAGCACAGCCAGAACGGACAGCGGAACGGGAGCACCATGCCGTTCCACTTGAGGCCCAGCGTCTGCCCCCGCGGCGAGAGCAGGATGTTCACCCAGGTGTCTTTCGATAGCGGTGGCGCCTTGGCCGAAGACTTCCGGATGTGCACGTTGCTGGCTCGGCCCTGCAAGGCGAGGCCCCTGTCGGTGACACGGTTTTCGTAGCTGAGATCCGCGGTACCTTCGATATACTCGTGGAGGGGCTGGCGTTCTCCGGTGCGCACCTCCCAGGCATAGTCTACCTGGTAGCGCAGCACTTCGGTGGTGGGAATTCGATACATGTCACACCGGGGTCAGGGTCTGCACCGTAGGCAACAGCGTGTCTACGTAGTAGCCGAACCCCATCTTGATCTCACCCAGGTAGCTCTGGCGCCAGTAACGCTGGGCCAACGGCAGGACGTCCAGGTCCATGACGGTCTGCACGACGTGGTTCACCCGGCGCCGAAAATAGGCGTGCGGCAGGAAGGTCGCCGAGGGACCTTCGATGGTGACGGTGGCCGTCGGTGGAATCTGGGCGAGGAGGGTTTCCATGGAGCCGTTGGCGAGGGCCGAGCCGGTGATGACGATCAGGTCGCTCTCCTGCAGGTGGGTGGCAGTGTCCTCGCCGCTGGTGAGGATCAAGTCGAGGTCCGGCCGAAGCACG
>DASYBA010000655.1:0-4792 GCA_036501005.1 Candidatus Xenobia bacterium
GCTCCCGCAGCGCCAAGGAAATCTACGCCTTCGGGCTGCAACAGTACCACCATGGCACGCTGGTGGGAACGACCACGGCGGGCGACGTGCGCGGCGCCGAGGCCTTCTACCTCGACGACGGCGAGCTGCTGTACCTGGCGATATCCGCCGTGAAGGTCGATGGCGTCGACCTGGAGCACCAGGGCGTCACGCCAGACCTCCCCGTGCCCCGCCCGATTCCCTATGCCGACGGCGCCGATCCGCCCTACCAGTCGGCCCTCGGCGTGGTGCGCCACATGCTGTCGCCTTGAAGCGCAAGGTCGGCGTGCTCGTGCTGGCCATCGCCCTGGTGGCGGCCGTGCTGGCGCAACCCGAGGTCTTGTACGTACTCCTGACGTCGTGGCGGGAGGTGACCATGCTGGCCAGTGCGCGATCAGTTTCGCGCATGCTGGCCGATCCGTCGGTGCCAGCCGACATCAAGGACAAGCTGGCCTTCGTCGGCCGGGTGAAGGCGTTTGGCGTGGAGACGCTCGGGGAGGCCCACAGCGACAGCTATCAGACCTGGTACGACACCGGCGGACAGCCGCTGGGCTGGTCGGTGCAGGCGGCGTGGCCCGATCGACTGGAGGCCTGGACGTGGCATTACCCCATTGCGGGAACGGTGCCGTACAAGGGATTTCCGCGTCGCGACCAGGCCATTGCCGAGGCCCGCAAGCTGCAGGCCATGGGACTGGAGACGACGGTGTGGCCGATTCCCGCCTACAGCACGCTGGGGTGGCTGCCAGACCCCATCACCAGCAACCTGGTGGCGGAGGAGCCGGCCGAACTGGGGGCCACCATCCTGCACGAGCTGCTGCACGGGACCATCTACTTCCCGGGTAACACGTCGCTCAACGAGACCATGGCCCAGTTCGTCGGCGAGCAGGGCATCGTCGACTTCTTCAACAGCACCCACGACCCACGGGCGCAAAGGGCCGCCGGGCTGTGGCACGACGAGACGGTCTTCACGGGGTTCATCAACGACCTGGTGAGTCAGTTGCAGGGGCTGTACGCCCGCCACTTGCCGTGGCCGCCAACGTTGCGGGCCCGACTGGCCTTGCTGCGAGACGCGCAGCAGAGGTTCGGCAGTCTGCCGATGCAGACCGATGCCTACCGGAACTTCGACTGCCGACACTGGAACAACGCCATGATCCTGGGCTATGTCGACTACCACGACCACCTGGAGTGGTTCCAGGAGGCGGCCCGCCGCATGGGCACGACGCCCCGCTTCATCGCCTTCTTGAAACGGGTCAGTCCGGCCCAGGGGGGCATGCCGGCGGCCCTGGACCAGCTCCGGCAGGAAGGTCCCGACGAGTTTCTTACTCGACACGCCGAGCAACCCGCGCCGGTCGCCCGCCGCACTGTAGAGGCGCGCTGGCCGTGGGCGCTGGGGCTGTTGGTCCTGCTCGGCTTACGGGCCCGGCTCCGCCGCCGCCAGGATGCCCGCTGGCCCTGGTGGATCGTGGGTCTGTGCGGAGTCGCTGGGATTTTCTCCGGGACATCCGTCACGCCGTGGTTTTTAGGGAGCGCCCTCGTGTCGCTGGGCGTTCAGGGGTACACGAAAAGGGGGCTACCGGCCCTCGACCTGCTGCTCCTGTCGGGGCTCTCCGGATGGCCGTGGGCCCTGGTACCGGCGCTCCTCACCCTGCCCTGGTGGGCGCGGCGAATTATGTAGGCAGAAAAAACACAGCCTGCGAATCACCGCCGGAGAAGACAACGTCTCGGCTGAGCAGGTGTCGGTGGGCGACCAGACCTATCCGAACAACGTGACCCTCGATTTGCACACCGCGACCTGGCAGGGGACGCTGTTCAACCAGCCGTTCCACATGACCTTACGGCGAGGGCAGTGACCTCCTGTCCATTCCCAAAACGTTCGCTCCCGGAGCGCACACGCCCGTCAATGTTCGCCTCTCGGAGCGAACAGTTCGCTCCGAGAACGAAACAGGGCACGTGCATTCTTCCGTTCGACATCCGCTCGCGAGTAGAATCGCTCCGCTAGTGGTATGATGACATGTTGGGCTGATCTTTTGTTGCGTGGTGAACGTGGAGGTGACGTGTACCGGTTCTTCTTCTGGCTAGTGGTCTTTCACACGTTATTTGCCCTCGGGATCACGGTTGGCTACCACCGCCTGCTGACCCATCGATCCTTCCGTTGCCCCCGCTGGCTGGAGTACCTGTTGGCTACGGTAGGCTGGGCCGCGCTGATGGGCCCACCGGTCAGTTGGGTGGCGGTCCACCGTCTGCACCATGCCTATCCCGATGAAGCGCTCGACCCGCATTCTCCCGTGCAGAGAGGATGGTGGTGGAGCCAGGTGGGGTGGATCGGCGACCGGAAGAGACAGAGACGCCTGTGGCAGCAGGGCCGCTTGCCGGACGGAGGCACCGAGTGGGCCAACACGTTCTCAGACGACACGCAGTTCTTGCGGAAATATGCCAAGGACCTGTATCAGAACGCCTACTATCGCAAGCTGAGCTTACCTTTGAGCCTGGTGCTGCTGGCCGCGACGGCGGTGGTCTGCTTGGTGGCAGGCGGATGGCCCATGGCGATGGGACGGTTGGTCGCGGCGCTGACCGTGCCGTGGTGCACGTGGTACGTGAACTCCTACGGACACAGTGAGAAATACGGGTATCGGAACTTTGAGGGCGAAGACTCATCGCGCAACGTCTGGTGGGTGGCGTTGCTGACGCAAGGCGAAGGTTGGCACAACAATCACCATTACCGTCCCTTGTCGGCTCGGCACGGCATGCGGTGGTGGGAGTTCGACCTGTCGTGGGTGGTCATCTCGCTCCTGGCCCGGCTGCACCTGGCCTGGGACGTCCACGCGTGCACCTATGAAGAAGCCCAGGCCCGCGCCCGGAGAAAGACAGCAGCCTGAACGTTCGCTCCAGGAGCGCACACCCCCGTCGATGTTCGTCTCCCGGAGCGAACCGTGCGCTCTGGGAACGAAACACCTTCGGGAGAGGGCCCCGCCCGATGTGGGTATGCTACGAGGGCACGCCTACCCCTGCGGCGGCAGCGAAGCCCTCAGGATCGGAGCTTGTGTCGCCACAGTGGTATGACAGTGCCGAGTGGAGAGGCAGCAAATCGGGGCCGCGATAGTGCAAGCGGTGCCCACGGACGGTTGTACTACAAATCTACGCTTCGCACTCCGCCTATATACGACAGCATCCGGGTGACCGTTGAGAGTGGAGCCGCCTCCACAAACCGTTCTGAAGGGTGTCGTTCTAGAGCAGTGAATCGACCGCCATGATGGCGAGGCTTGAGCCATGTACGATCTGGGCCCTCGTCCTGGCGACAGTTTTGGCCGCGCATGGTCATCCCGCTACGCCCACCCCAGGCCAACAGATAATCGCCTTCAACAGACTTGTCGTGAAGGCAGCCCGCGGCCATGCAACGTGGCCGAGATCTCCGTCCGAGGTCGCTACTCACTTTGTGGGAAAACCAGATCCAGCAGCGCACCGGACGATAGCCATCTCCCAAGCCGGTTCGGCCTTTGTCGAGGCAACGGTGACCGATGACCGACTACCAGACGACTCGGTAAGTGCGGTCCGATATACTGTTGAATTTCACCGGAGCGGTTCTTTGTGGCTCGTCAAAGAGGCTCATCGTGTTTGGAAGTGCCGCCACGGGCGTGGCCACCCAGAGTGGTCGGCCGATCCCTGCTTCTGAACGGCAGTTGCCAGGCGCTGGCAGATGGCCGTCATCATCGTCAGCAGGAAAGGGCGGGGGGTACGGGAACCCCTCCCCTTTGCGCTCCAGGCAAACTGGCGCTACGACGAGGTTTTTTCAATGCAGCAGTCGGACGCCCTGCTTGACGACCGGGAACCCCACGCCGAAGGCATGACGGCCGAAATTCCCGGGGACGAGTTCGTGCCTTACGTCCCTGCTTCCAACACCAGCTTCACGGAGATGAGCCTTCTGGTGCTGGTGCTGGGGGCGTGCCAGGCCATCCTTTTCGGCCTGGCCGACGCCTATCTGGGGCTGAAGGTCGGCATGACCGTCGGCGCCTCGATTCCGGCCGCCGTCATGTCGATGGGCATTTTACGGGGCATTCTCAAGCGCAACAGCATCCTCGAAAACAACCTCATGCAGAACATGGCCTCGGTGGGCGAATCGCTGGCCGGCGGGGTCGTCTTCACCGTGCCCTCACTCTATCTATTGAACAACTGGCTGGTTTCGAGCGGACACCAGGCCGTGTTCGATACCAGCCTGCCCAAGCTGTTCTTCATCGCCTGCATGGGCGGCCTCATGGGCATTCTCTTCATGATCCCGATGCGGCGCTACCTGATTGTCAAAGAGCACGGCCGGCTGCGCTATCCGGAGGGCACGGCGTGTGCCGAGGTGCTCATCGCCGGCGATCGAGGGGGAGACTCCGCCAAGACCGTCTTCTCGGGCATCGGCGTCGCCGCCCTGTATCGACTCTTCATGGATTCCAACGGGCTCAACCTGTTTCCCGAGAACCTGGACTACGGCGTCTCGTTTCTCGGCACGACCCTGAGCTTCGACATGCTGCCCTCGCTGCTGGCCGTCGGCTTCATCATCGGGGTTCAAACTTGCGGCATCATGACGGCCGGGGCCGCACTGGGCTGGTTCGTGATCATTCCGCTGATCCATTACTTCGGGGCGGGCCTGACCGTCGCGATTGCCCCTGCGACAGCGCTAATCAAGGACATGGCTCCGGAAGACATCTGGAAATTCTACCTCCGCTACATCGGGGCAGGGGCCGTGGCCTTCGGAGGACTGGTCAGCCTGGCCCGCGCCCTGCCCACCATC
>DASYBA010000656.1:0-3148 GCA_036501005.1 Candidatus Xenobia bacterium
CGGAAGACGGATGCGTTCGGATAACGGGTCCTTCGAAGATTTCGAAGCGTTCTGGCCGTTCTACCTGGGTCAGCACAGCCAGCCGGCGACCCGCTGGATTCATTTTGGCGGCACCACGGCGGTGCTGGCGGCAGCGGCGTACGCGCTGGCCCGACACGATGCACGGATGGTGAAATGGCTGCCGCTCATCGGCTACGGCCCGGCGTGGTTCGCACACTTTTTCGTGGAGCAGAACCGCCCGGCGACGTTCAAGTACCCGCTGTGGTCCCTGCGGGGCGACTTCCGCATGTGGTATCGGATGCTGACCGGCCGGCTTTGACGGCGGAATGGGCCGGCATACTCCCCTACAGTGGGCTGCCGATGGCGGTCACCTTGAGATAGCGCAGGCACTGTTGGAAGAGGGTGCCGACGTCAATGCCCTTCACCCGCAATGCTGTGCGCGTACCGCGATCGAAGTAGCGCTCCGTAACGGCCACGGGATATCGTAGAACTGCTGTTCCGACGAGGGGCAGATCTGGACCTTGGCTGCTGCTTCTCGGCCAGGCGGACAGCGGAGCGAACAGAGGGGGCAGCCAGGTTGCTGGCCGAGGTTACCGCCGACCCAGTGAAGAGGCGCAACCGGGCCAAGCGGCACCGTTGAGAAAAGCAATTTTCTGCCATATATGAGAAGCCTTCACAGTTCCGGAACATATGTGATGTTAGAACTGGTAACGCTTCTCATATATCGAACAGAGGGCCGTGGCATCGATCAGCCAGCCTGGCGTTCGGCGCTCCAGGTGCCCGTGGACGTCTGAATCCACCACCTGCCGCTCAGTCGCTGGCCTTCCAGACGCCCTTCGTAATGGATCGGCATGTGCACCAAGCCAATCGGCTTGGCGTAGATCTTGACGAAGGTGAGGGTCTGCCGTTCGACGTCCCATTGACCTTCCACTGAGGCACGCTTTCGATACTCGCCGCCGAGCAGGCTGAACTCGCTGCGCTCCTTGGTTTCGCCAATGACCAGGGAGCCGTCACACTGGAGATCGAGAATGAAGTCGTGATCGTGCTTGAAGTTGAAGAGCCAGTGGATGACCGCGGCCAGTCCGACATCATATCGAAACCGGCCCCTCCAGACCCCTTGGGGTGACGTCATGAGAGGCTCAGTGCTGGTTGAGCTGGTAGCTCAGCCCAATGCTGGGTGGTCGCTCCGGCGTGGCGTGGAGGGATGCATCGGGCCATGTGCAGGGATTTGCCGTCCCGCTGCCCGCCCCTGTGGCTCTCCGCTTGGAGGATAGCGGCGTCATCCATTCGGGGGTCTACTACAAGCCCGGCCCCCACAAAGCTGTGTCTTGAAGGCGCCGCCCGCATGATGTCTCTCTGCGACGGAGTCCGGCGTTCGGTCGCAGGCGGTCCGCGTCCTGAACGCCCCCTCCCCCGCCGCCACCGCCAGCCTGGCCATCGTCCGCCACATCACCGCCCGCGCCACGGCCCTGTTCACCTGGCCGAGAATGCCTGATGGGGGGCGGCGCATCTGTCGCCAGAGCGACCCAGATCGCCGCCCCCACCAAGGCCATCGCCAGTGACCCTGAGATCAAGCCCCAGCGATGCTGTCCTCCGCTATGACCCCAGTATCGCTCGTCCGTGCAAAGTCTGCAATGGAACATCCGGGGGGAGACGATCGTCGGGGTCAGCGCTGCCCGTCCATCCTGCAGGTAACCCGCGTATCGGTTCGGGTATACCCGACGTCCTGCGCGGATATCCGTCCAGGGCGGTCGAGTGCGTGCCAGTGACGGCCATTCGGCGCGTGAAACCAGACCCCGCCACCTTCGAGTATGCCCACGGCGGCCGACGTTAGCCGTCGCCGAGGAATTCTTCCGTGTCGATGGGCACCGGGGTCGGCGTGGCGACGCCGTTCGCCAGGTTTTCCTGCGCCTTCTCCAACATGCCCTGCAGCAGCGGCTTTGTCGAATAGTGGGCACTCTCGTACGGCCTCACAAACGCCACGATCTCGTGGTTCGCCCGCCGATGTGACGTCGACTTGTTCAACCCCTTGGCCGTCGCATTGGCGCTCCCGATCTGCCCTGCGAGGAAATCTCCCTGGGCATCCAGGTAGATGCCCTCCTTGCGGTGCATCTTCGCCCCGCCCGTCGGGTTGCTCCACACCACGTTGACCCCCGCGGCCAACATGTCGGCTTCCGCCTCCTTGTCGTAGGTGCTCCACCCACTGTCGAGCACGACGTGGGCCTTGGTGCCCTTTTCCTTGAGCCCATCCATCACGTCCCCATGGGTGAGGACGAACTGTTGAATCCAGGCCGTGTCGCACTGCCGCAGGAGCTCCAGCATCTGCTCCCGCACCGCGTCGCTTTCCTTGGACGTCTCCAACCACTGCACAGGTCCTTCGGGCAGCGCCGGCGTCTCGTACGCCAGCCGGCGGCAGTAGGCCTGGTCCCGCTGGAAGACGACCGCCGCGCCCAGGGCGTCGCCCCCGTAGAAGGCCGCGCCCCCGTCGTTGTTGGCGGCCGTGTGATTGCCGTAGTTGCTGCCCCCGGTGATGGCCTCTTGCACCTCGTAGCTGCCATCGTCCTTGGGCGACAGATGCACCAGCTCCTTGGCGTGGTCGATGTTCACTTCTTTCTTGGGATAGAAGTCAATGGTCAGGTTCTCCGGGGCATTCTTGCGGAGATACTTGACGATGGCCTTGTTGGGGACTTGACCGGACATGCTGGACGATTCGTCCAGGACCAACTGGACGTTGACCCCGCGCTTGGCAGCCTCCACCAGCCCCGGTAGAATCGCCTGCTGATCGGCATAGCCAGGTGCGCCGGTGGCGTTATGGGTGTTGCCGTGCGTAAGCTCGTTCTCGAACTCATACATCTGCAGGTAGAGAAGGTCTCCCGGCTTGGCCCGCTCGATAACGGAGCGCGTCTCCCCGAAAAACTGCTCCTCGTCTCCCAGGTAGCGGGGGCTGCGTCGTCGATCCGTCGTGTCGGCCGACAGCCGGGCGGGTGACTGCGCCTGACCCAAGGCGGGCTTGCGGGGACGGAGCCGACGGGGGTGGGCAGATTTCAGCGATTCCAAAGGAGCGGGGGACCCTTCCAGACCTGTTAAGACGAGCTGATTATCGCATAACAGGGCCGTTCGAGTCCCCCCCGGTTCCTACCGGTCAGGT
>DASYBA010000657.1:0-6761 GCA_036501005.1 Candidatus Xenobia bacterium
AAGGGCCCAGGGTCCGCTTTACCGGCGACGTCGAAGCCGATATCCTCACCGCCATGTTCTATGCCAACGTGCAGGATATCCGCCATAAGATCGACCTGACCGGCATGTACCATACCTCGACCGCCTACGCGCCCAGTTGGGGCGATTACACCGGTTTCGGAACGTGGGCCGACCGGGTCGGGCGCTACTACGATGAGTCATGGACCCGCGACCTGGGCCGCAGCCTGCAGGAGCTGACCGAACTCGGCTATCTCGACCCGGCGACCTCCTGCGCCGACTATTGCTTTCGGGCCGCGCGGCGCTGGGCGCAGGACCCGAAGCTGGCGTATCGGGGTGTTCAACTGCCTCCGCACTGGAGTCGAATCGCCAACCGGCCGGAGCCCATGGTGGGCCACGGCGTGTTCGAAAACGACGGTCACGGGCTGGTCATGCTGTTCACCTACAAACTGTGGCAGCGGCAACCCGATCCGGCCGGCTGGCTCAGGCTGCACTGGTCCGACGTCGTGGCCGCCGGCGACTGGATTGCATGGCAACTGGACCATCCCGACGTGAGCGGGGCCACCCAGGTCCTGCAAACCGATAGCGAGTGCGCCGGGGGGATCGGTCCGGCCAAGTACGCGGACATGGCCTGCCTGGAAGGGTTGGACGCCTATGCCGCCATGGCCGACTCCATCGGTGCGAGCGAGGCCGCGGAGCGATGGCGACAGACCGCCGCACGTCTGCGGGCCGGCATGGAAGCTGCCTACTTCGCGACCGACGCCTATGGACCCACCTGGACCCTGCGCCCGGCCGGGTGGCCCCATCTCAGCACCAACCTGGGCCCGCTCATCTTGCGGGCCGACCTGCAGGGCTGGTCGTCGGAGGACGAGGCCGCGGACTGGCGGCTGCGGGATCTGCACGCCTACCAACGGCTGGTCGATACGTATCGCCCCTTCGGGTTCTATGGATCCGCCATGGGCTATGGCCAGGGCTTTGTGACCGAGGCCGCCCTGCTCCTGGATCGCATGCAGGATGCCAGCGCCATGCTGCACTGGCTAGCCAAGGCCACGTGGTATCCACGCGACCAGCCCTTCATCGTTCCGGAAGGCTGTGAAATCGAGCCCGGGGGACGCTTCTGGCACCGCGTCGGCGACCTGGGCAACGGGGTCCAGGAGGGAGAAGCCGTCAAGGTCATGCGCCTGGTGTTGGGGGTCGATGACACTCGACCGGAGCGCACCCGTCTGATGCCCCGCCTGCCCTCGCCGTGGACGGAGCTGAACCTGTCCAACTACCCCGTGTTGACCGTCGACCGCGGGCGACCGGTGACCCGGCACGTGACGGTTCGCTACCACCGGGCGGGCGACCAGGCGTCCATCGACCTGGCGTCCGACGGCGCCATCGCCCATCTCGACACCCGCCTGGGGCCGTTTTCCCACGCCGTCGACCAGGCGCGGCTCAACGGCCAGGTCGTGGCCGGTCGCCCGGAGCAGAGCGGCGATTCGTGGTGGCTCTGGCTTCCCACCCAGGCGGAGGTCAACCGGATGCACGTGCAGGTGAAGGAGGCCCCCGCCCGCGGAGGAAGCATGGCTTGTGGGCCGTTCCCGAATGCTCGTCACCGTTCTATCCTGCGTCGTAGCAGGACTCCTGGCGCTGCTGGTCATCGCGTGGTATCGGGAGCACAAGGAGGCCGAACCGCTCGCTGACCAGGTGGTCAGGGCCCACGGGCGCTTCTACGACCTGCTGTCATCTCAGCATCCGTTTCTGGAAACCGGGCCGGATGGAAAGCCTTTGACCGACGACCTTGCCTTGCGGGACGCGTTGACGCCCAAGCTTGGCTTCGCGCCCACCATCACTCGTCCCACCGACCAGAAACTGATCTTCGTGGGTGGCCGAACGGAAACGATCAACAGCCACCCGGCCTGCTCACTCGTGTTCAAACACGATACCTCCTGGGTGGAGATGTACGAGTGGCCGGTGGGACATCCGGAGTCGCTCACCTTCCATATCGACTACCATGGGAACCACCTGTGCCAGTGGTTTCAGGGCAACCTCGAGTGCTGGGCCATCACCCCGGCCAGCATGGACATCAACGAGTTCACTCGTTGCGTCGGTTTGTTGCGCGCGAAGATGGGCGACTGAGGATGCCGTGATGAGGGCGGAAGTCTTCCATGAACGAGGCTGTGGCCTGGTGACCGTCGTGCAGACGTAGCGTCCAGCGTGTGTGCAGCGTTCGATAGGACCCCTGAACGGGCAGCCAGTCGACCTGGTCGCCGTGAAAAACCACCGTACGTCGATATGATATCCCTCTCTCATAGTCGGGCGTCGATCCATCGTCGTCGTAAACGTCCAGACGGGCATTCCCATGGGCATCAGGGTAGACGTCGATGGTCCACGGCGCGTCCGGATGCTGTTCGACATAGTCGGCCGGCAGAGTGGTCGGCAGCGCCGTCCCCCCCCGCACGAAGAGAGGCAGCACCTCGAGGGGCGCCGCCACCCGGATGGTGCGATGCCCGGTGAAGCGCCGGCCGGTCCAGAAGTCGTACCAGGTTCCGCGGGGCAGGTACACGTCGCGTGCGGTCACGCGCGGCGCCAGCACGGGTGCGGCCAACAGCGACGGCCCCACCATGAACTCGTCGTCCTGGTCATAGGTATTGCGATCCTCCTGGAACTCAAACACCAGGGGACGGAACCAGGGCGCTCCGTGGGCACGGGCATCAGCCAGCACGGTATACAGGTACGGCATCAATCGATAGCGCAACTGCAGGTAGCGGAGCACGATCGCCTCGGTGCGGTCGCCAAAGCGCCACGGTTCCTGATCGTAGCTGTCAATCGAATGATGATTTCGACAGAGCGGGGTCAGGCAACCGACCTGGTACCAGCGGGCCAGCATTTCGCCGTTGCACCGGCCCATGAAGCCGCCAATGTCCTGGCCCACGAACGTCTCGCCGGAGAGACCGAGGTTCATGAACTCGGGCAGGCTGATGGCCAGTTCGTTCCAGTCGCTGAAGTTGTCTCCGGTCCACATGGTGGCGTACCGCTGGATGCCGGCGTAGGCCGCTCGGGTGATGATGAACGGACGGACGTCGGGGCGTAGCCTTTGCAGCCCCTCGTAGGTGGCCCGCGACTCCAGCAGGGCGAAGACGTTCCGAATCTTGTCGTAGGGGCCGCCTTCGAACACGACGTCCGCTTGCGACTTGCCGCTCATGTCGGTGAAGTCGGAAGGTTCGTTCATGTCCTCCCAGATGCCCGCGACCCCGTGATCGAGCAAGGCACTGAACTGATCGCCCCACCAGCGCCGGGCCTTCTCCTCGGTGTAGTCTACGAAGACCGACTCGCCGGGCCAGACCTGTCCGATATAAAGTGCCCCGTTCTGGCGTTTGGCGAACACGTCGTTCGCGTAGCCGTCCCAGAAGACCTGGTAGAAGTCCTGATGCGACCCCAGCTCGGGGTGTTCAGACGGTATCGGTGCAGGTTCCGGCTGGTATTTGACGCCCGGATCGACGATGGTGATGACGTGCACGCCCTGCCGGGCCAGGGTTTGGGTGAAGCGGGACGGGTCGGGAAATCCGTCCGGATTCCAGGTGAAGATGCGGCGGCCGTCCATGTAGTGGATGTCGAGGTGGATGGCGTCCAGCGGCAGATGTTCCTCGCGGTAGCGGCGCACCAGGGTCTCGGCCTGCGTATCGGGATAGTAGGAATAGCGGCTCTGCTGGTTGCCCAGCGCCCAGCGGGGAGGCAGGGGGATGTGGCCGGTGAGGTCGACATAGCGCTCCACCACCTGCCCCATGGATGGCCCGTACATGAAGTAGTAGTCCAGATCGCCGTCGTCGGCCCCGAACTCGACGTACTGGGTCTGCTTGTTGCCGATATCGAAATAGCTTCGCCAGGTGTTGTCAAAGAAGATGCCGTAGGCCCGGCCATTCTCCAACCCGATATAGAAAGGGATGTCCTGATAGACGGGATCCTGGCCTTCGCGGAAGGCATTGTCGGTATTCCACATGGAGAGGAACTCGCGGCGATGATCGAGGTGCATGGGTTTCTCTCCCAGGCCGTAAAAGTGCTCCTCGAACCCCATGGTCTTGAAGGCCGCCACGCCGTGGCCATCGGGGGCCAACGCCATCGGCTTGCCGTCCTGGTTGATGATGCGGCCGGCCAGGTCGCGGAAACGGATCATGAGGGGTTGGCGCTGGATGTCGACGATGAGCCGGGACGTTTTCAATTCGACCCGGTCCTCGCTCTCCTGGACGTGCCAGGCATGGGCGGGCCAGGCATGCTCGGCCACCGCCCACGATCGATCCGGAGAGACGGGATGGTGGGCACGCTGCACTCGCACCCGAATGAGATCGGGGGCCAGCGGGGCGATCGTGACGAGGGCCCCCTGGTCGGTCTGCAGGGTCAGAACGGCCGAACTCTCGCGCACCTCGCTGACGTTGCCGATGGGCTGGCAGGCGTCGAAGTCGAGGGCCTGCGAGGGACAGGCCAGGCCGAGCAGAAGCAGCACCATCAACCACCCGCGGGGCATCATGGAGGCGGGAGATTCCCCGTCACGGAGGAAGGAGCCTGCCCTGGCCGGGTCCAAACGGACGCCCCCATGATGAGACTTCAGCCGTGGATTGCCCTGAGCACCGTCTTCCTGTTGTGTGGGTGTGGTGGCGGGTCGGTTTCTCAGCAAGAGGGCCCCGCCCCCGCCCTGCCCAGCTCCGCAGCGCCCAGTCTGGCGTTCCGCATCGACAGCCGGGTGGCGTTCGATACGGTGAACGTGTACGTGACCGATGCGGGCAGCAACGCCCTGGTCGCCAACCCGCTTAGCGTGCCAGGGCCCGGTCCGGTCTCGACCCACCTGTCGGTGCCGGCCAATGAAGCGCTCCACGTCGTCGCGGATGCCTTCTCGGCAGGCCAGTTCGTGGGCTCCGACCAGGGCACCGCGACGGTCGCCCCGGGGGGCAGCGGGACGGTCAGCCTGACCCTCACCGCCCCGGCCGGACTGACCCGCGTGCTGCTGGCCGGTCAGGGTTCCGGCCTGGCGGCCTTCAACCTGCCTGCCTTGACCGCGGTGGCGGGTTTCCACAGCCCCGTCTCCTCGGCCCCGGCCGCCATCGACAGCCTCACGATCGCCGGCCAGTCGTTCTTCTTTCTGGGCTTCGCCAGCGCCAGCAACAACCTGGTGCCGATGCGACTGGATGCCGGCGACACGGTCACCGCTCTGCCTGCGGTGACGGTGCCGGGCGGCGTCGGAACCCTGCACGCCTCCAACCTGCCGGGCGGCAGCCCGGTCCTGTTCGTGGGCAGCGCGGCCAGCAGCAACAATGTGCACACCTATCCGATCGCCAACGACGGGGTGGTGGGAGACGTGCTGTCGACTGCGACGGTGGGGGGGCAGGGCAACACCCCGGTCGGATTGTTGGGCCTCACCAGCAGCGCACCCCCCAATCTGCGCCTGATGGTGCTGTCGAACGGGCCCTCGAACAACCTGTCGGTCCTGCCGATCTCATCGACCGGCGTGCTGGGCTCGATCATGACCAGCGGCTCCGTCGGCGGGGCGGGCAACCTGCCCGTCGGGCTGATCGAGGCTGGGGTGTCCACCAGCACCGTTCGATATGCGGTGCTGGGCGGCTCGAGCCAGAACCTGGTGGAGTTCGACAGCATCAGCCTGGTGCCGCAAGCCAGCTTCACGGTCGGCGGATCGGGCAATACGCCCGTCGGCGGCACGCCGGCCGGCAACGGCTCCGGGGCGGTGGTGGTGGTCAGCAACGGTGCCAGCGACAACCTGACGACCTTCGCCGTCGACGCGGGGGGCGTGATTACGTCCCAGTCCGGCTTGCAGACGGTCTCGGGAGCTCCCGTCGCCATGGGCCCCGTCACCGAGCAGGGCAATGCCGCCGACAACGATCACCTCGTCTTCATCGCCACCAGCGCCTCGAGCGGGAACCTGCTGGCGGTGCCGGTCCCGGGCGGCTCCACGACCACCGCCACGGCCTTGGGGGCAACGGTCCTGGGCAACCTCTAAGCTCTGCGCAAGGAATTCAAGGGGTAGACGACCAACTAAAGGCCTCCCATGGAGATCAAGGTCGGTCTGCTCGGTCTAGGCACGGTGGGAGGCGGCGTCGTCCAACTTCTCGACCACCACCGCGCGCTCATCGCCTCCCGCTGCGGCGGCGTGGGCGCCGCCATCACCCGGGTCCTGGTGCGGGATCTGGAGAGGACCCGCACGGCATCCTGCCCGGAGGGCGCCCGCTTGACCACGCGGGCCGATGAGATTCTCGAAGATCCGGCCATCCAGGTCGTCATCGAGCTGATGGGCGGGACGGAGCCCGCCCTGGCGTACGTCCGCCAGGCCATCCGGGCCAAGAAGCACGTGGTGTTGGCCAACAAGGAGCTGATGGCCCGGCACGGGCCGGCCCTGCTCGAAGAAGCCCACCAGCACGGGGTGGCGCTGCTCTTTGAGGCGTCAGTGGCGGGGGGCATTCCCATCCTGCGGGCCATGCGCGAGTCGCTGAACGCCGACCACATCGTGAGCCTGCAAGGCATCGTCAACGGCACGACCAACTACATTCTCTCTCGCATGGCCGTCGAAGGCCTGTCGTTTTCGGCCGCGCTGCAGGAGGCCCAGGCCAAAGGCTACGCCGAGGCCGATCCCGGCAACGACATTCACGGCGTCGATGCCATGTACAAGCTGGCCATCCTCATCGCCATGGGGTTCGGTACGCCCGTCGACGTGTCGTCTCTGGCCCATCACGGTATCGACCGGGTGCAGGCGACAGATATCCAATATGCCCGCGACC
>DASYBA010000658.1:0-13638 GCA_036501005.1 Candidatus Xenobia bacterium
AAAAGGCCCACCACCATCACCATCACCATAACTCCCAGAGCCAGAGCCAGAACCAGAACCCCCTCGCCAACCTGATCAACAGCATCACGGGGGGCCAGGGCACCCCGGGCGGACAAGCCTTCGACCAGGGTCTGGGGGTCGGTCTGGGCCAGGCCCTCGGCCAGCAGCAATCTGGCAGCGGCTTCGGGTCTGGACTTGGCGCCGGCAGCTCCTGCGGGCTCGGGTCGCTGGGCTCGTCGAACCTGAACAGTTCCCTGGGCATGTTCTAGACTCCAACCCATCGCCACCCGTGAAGACGGCTCCCTCCGGGGGGCCGTCTTCGTTTATGCCAGGCAGGTCCGTCCGGCCGCAAGAGGCGAAGGAGAACCGCCGGTCATGGCTCGATACCACGAACAGAGTGTTCTCATCCGCAGTCACCCGCTGGAGCGGGACGATCCGGCCGCCCTTCCTCTGCTGGCGGACACCATTCGGCTGGCCATGCAGTTTCGGGATGTCAGCGGCATGGCCGAGCTGGCCATCCGATATGCCCGCCAGGTCGTCTTTTTGCGGCACCTCGATCCCACCGAGCCGCTTCGCCGGGGCGACCCGCAGTACGCTCGGCAACTGGCCGGCCTGCACGACCCTGAGCTTCACACCCTGTGGTTCCTCCTCATGGCATGGGATCGCATTGTGGCAGGCGACCTGAGTGCGGCGCTCGACCTGCTCGATCAAGTCAAGATGCAGGGCGGTCGACTGGCTGGAACGCATGCAGACTATGGCCTTCAGCTCCTACAGATGATGCTGTCGCGTGGGACGGTGCCCGCGGCGGCTCTGTGTCAGAAGGTCTTGCCCCCAGCGCACCAGCTCGAGATGGTGCGGGAGCTGCTGCGCCTGGGGAGGGGCGCCGATGCTACTTTTGTCGCGGCCGCCATTGACGATGCGACGGTCCGCACCCAGGCCACCAATGAATGCACGACCCGGCAGGTCGAGCAGGTGCTGGAGGACAGCCCTCCCCCCGCGGGCCCGACCTTCAACACCACCCGAGCGCGGCCCATCCAGTTGCCCCAGCGCCTGGCCCCGACGTTGCTGAAGCTGGAACCGTCGCCAGACGTCCGCGGCCTGGCCCGGGCCCTGGCCGAGGTGGCCGTGCAGCTTGGCCAGGCAGGACAAAAGGGACCCGCCTTGGCGCTGGGACGGGCCGCCTTTCGCCTGGCCGCCAAGGAATCGGCGCCCATCCTCATCCAGGGGTACGCCGAGGCGGCTCTCGGAGAACCCGAGTCGCCCGACATCCGCACGCTGCTGGGGGGCGCTCTGGCCGATCGAGGCAAGTACGACCAGGCGATTCGATATTCCGATGCTCTCGATACGGAGCGGCGGGATCAGGTTCTGCAGCGGGTCTCCGCGGCCCAGGCCCGGCGTCACCTGTTCGATGACGCCCGCGCGACCGCCGAACGAATGACGGGTGCCGAGCCCCGTGCCGAGGCCCTCTTGCACCTGGCGGAGACCATGCAGTCGGCGGGGCAGCCTGTCGACCTGACGCTGGCCGCCGACGATCTGGTATCGATGGCGCGCCTGGGTTTGGTGAAAGGTCAGCCCGCCCTGGTAGAAACCGCCCTGTCCCAGGCCAGCACGGAAGAGGTTCGGCTGCAGATTCTGCGTCTTCTGCTGACTCGGGGGCAGGTGACCGAGGCCTTGGAGGCCGTGACACGCCTGACTTTGTCGCCTCGCGGCCTGGCTTGCGTGGCGGCCGACTGCCCAAGCGAACAGGGCGCCCGCCTCTACGCCGAGGCTCTGTCGGCCTTGCGGCCTCGGCAGGAAGGCGCCCGCGACGTCATTCTCTCCGGCAGCTCGGCCGGGTTTCGCCTGGCCCAGGCCGCCGCCAACGACCTGCTCGACGATGGGGAGCGCACGGCCACCTATTTCGACATCGCCAGACGCCAGTTGCAAAAAGGGGATGTGGAGGGGAGCCGCGAGACCATGGCGGAGGCCTTCCGGCGGGCCCCCGACTCAGTCGTGGAGCAGGGTTGGTCGCTCTTGTTGGAACTGGCCCAGGAGCAACACCGCAAGGGCGACGCTGATGCCAGCCTCAAGTCTCTCAAGACCGCCCTCTCGGTCATCCAACGCGGTCCTGCCCGGGAGGCGGCGCTGGTGGCGGCGGCAGTCGCCCAGGCTGCCACCGGGCAAGGCGAGATGGCCCTTCAGACCCTGGCGTTCGTGGCGCATGCATCGGCCCCCCAGGCCCTGTCCGTTGCCCTGGCCCTGGCCGAAGCGGGAGACCGGGAGCGGTTCTATAGCCTTCTTCCGGCCTGCGCGTCCGATACCACCTGCGCGTGGCAGTGGTGCCGGGCCTTGCTGCACCTGCATCCCGATCAGGCTCGGGAGATCGGGCGGGCGTTGGAACCCCTGGCGCCGTGACGGTCCTCGGGGAGGTTATCGGAATCGTGCTGCTGGCGGCCCTGGCCGTGCGGGCCTGGCGGCGGTATCGAGTGGCTGCCATGCTGGCGGATTGCCCTCGGGTCGGGCGCTATCGGGTCCAGGGCCTGTTGGGCAAAGGCGGCATGTCGGAGGTCAACTGGGGCACCGGCGACGACGGTCGCTCGGTCGCCATCAAGTTCATCCGCAACAAGTCGGGACTCACCGAAGAAGACCTGAAGCGGTTCAAGCGTGAGGTCGCCATCACGCGTCGTCTGAACCATCGCAATATCGTCCGGGTCATCGACGCCGGGGAGGAAGGGGCCGAGCCGTACCTGGTGATGGAGATGGTCGACGGCCGGTGTTTGAAAGACTTTGCCTTGCCCTTGCCCGTGGCACAGTTTCTGCCGTTGTTCAGGCAACTGGTCGGTGCCGTCGCGTACGCCCACGCCGATGGGGTCGTGCATCGGGATCTCAAGCCGGGCAACGTCATCGTCCGTCCGGATGGTCGACCCGTCATCCTCGACTTCGGTATCGCCGTGTCGAACCACCACGCCACCCGATTGACCGCCAGCGGCATGCTCATCGGCACGCCCATGTACCTGGCCCCGGAGCAGATCGCCAGCGGTCAGCACAGTCCCCTGTCGGATCAGTATGCGCTGGGCGTCACGGCTTTCGAACTGCTGACCGGACGGAGGCCGTTGGACGGACTCGATACGCTGAGCGTGGCCTATGCTCGGCTGGTTGAGCAGACCCCATCGGTGGCCACCCTGAACCCCCAAGTGCCGGCCTCGTTGGTGGCCTTGGTGGATCGCATGGTCGCCCACCGGCCTCAAGATCGATACCCCGATCTGGACGCCGTGTCGGCCGCCCTGGAGAAGATTTCATAGCCTTATCGCGTGCAAGGCTGCCGCTACCGCGCGCAGCTCAGGATAGCGATGGCCCGGCTGGTGGGCCAGCATGCGAGCAATGACCTCCTCGAGCTGCGGGGGTATGTCGGAACGAATATCGCTCATGCGGGTCACCCGGTTCTGCAACTTTTCGGCGATGACGGCCACGGTGTGGTCTCCGCGCACCGGAAGCTCGCCGGTGAAAAGCTCGAAGAACGTGATGCCCAGCGAATATTGATCGGACGCAGCCGTGGCGGGTTGATTCAGCAGTTGCTCCGGGGCCATGTAGGCCGGCGTACCCAGGAGAGCCCCGGTCTGCGTCAGGAGTTGCTTGCCACTGTCGACGTTGGCGATGCCAAAATCGAGGACGACGGGCTGGCCGTTTTTCCGAATCATCACATTGTTGGGCTTGAGATCCCGGTGCAGAATGCCCTGGCTGTGCGCATAGCCGACCGCATCCAAGACTCCTCGGCAGATGTCGAGGGCCATCGGCAGGTCGACGGGTTGTCGGGTGGCTACCCGCCCCACCGACTCACCCTCGATCAATTCCATGACCAGATACGGCAGGCCGTGGTGCTCGCCGAAGTCGATGACAGAGACGATGCCCGGGTGGGTCAGTCTGGCCAGGATGCTGACCTCGCGTCGAAACCGCAGCACGTATTCAGTGGCATCTTCGTGGGCGGGTCGGATCACCTTGATGGCCACCCGGGGTGCCTTGGCCGCACCCTCCCGGCGCCCCTCATAGACCACGGCCATGCCCCCCTCTCCCAGCACGCGGATGATCTCATAACCGGCCAGGCGAGAAGGTGCGGAACCGGTGCGAGCGGCGGCCGGGCGACGACCTTCCAGGCGGTCGATGCGAGCGGCCAGAGTGCGCAGCCAGAGTCGGGCCGCCAGGTAGAGGGAGAGCAGGAGAACGGGCGTCGCCACCAGGGCGCAGCACGGTATCGGAAACAGGTGCCACAGGGTGGCCATCGCGCTCGAAAACGCGATAGGCACGAGACGCAGAGGCCTGGGCAGGCTGGCCGCCGCCTTGTCCCCGGGCACGATGGTGGCAAGATACGGGGCGTAACCGTCGGCTTGAATCTCGATTTGCAACGCGGCGGGCCCCGCGGGGATAGGCAGCGCGGCGTTGGCGGGCCCCAGGGCGACGGGGCCCGTGGCGCTCTCCAGATAGACCACCGCGCCCGGGGGCCAGACGTCGTCCAACGGCCCCATGGTGCCGGTTTGAGCCGTCGCCATCCCGCCCCAGCCCAGCAGCAAAAGGGCGGCCAGGACCATGGTGCGTAACGCCGCCGCTACTGCCGCCATGCTGTCGAATCGGGCCTCCGGCTTTCTCGACATCATGCGAACAATCATTCCGTCTATCGCGGGCGGCACGTCAGGGCGGAAATTTCTGGGTCCGGGCAGCTCGCTCATCAATTTCTCGACGATCATCGCATACTGGTTGTCCTCGGTGACGGGGAGGCGGCCGGTCAACATCCAGAAGCCTGTCATGCCGAGGGAGTATTGATCCGCCATGGCCGTGGCAGGCTCATTGTCGAACTGCTCCGGGGCCATGTAGGCCGGCGTGCCCAACATGGCGCCGGTCTGCGTCCGCACCAGGCGTCGGTCGCCGGTGAAGGCGACGCCGAAGTCCATGATGAAAACGCGGTCGCTCTGCGTCAGCATGATATTGGGAGGCTTCAGATCGCGATGGACGACGCCTTGGCGATGGGCATAGTCGATCGCGTCCACCAGGCTGCCAAACAGCGCCTGGAAGCGATCGATGGCCATCGGCCCCTGGATGGCGCGGTTGAGAGGCGTGCCGGACACCAGTTCCATGACCAGGTACGGCATGCCCTTGTGCTCGCCATAGTCCAGCACCCGGACGATGGAAGGGTGGTTCAACCGGCTGGTGATGTTGATTTCCTCCTTGAAGCGGAGGTGGTAGTCGGAGTCCTTGTCCAGCCTGGCGTGAATCAGCTTGATAGCCACCTCTTCACCCTCGGGAAAGGTGGCATCGGCTACCCCGCGATAGACGATCGCCATGCCCCCCTGTCCCAGCACGTCCAGAATTCGATAGTTTCCGACTCGGCTGCCGACCAGACCATCCGAAGGTTGACTCGAGAGAAGGCCTTCCAGCCGAGTCGCACGCCGCTGCGCACGTCTGGTGTCGCGAACGGCACGCTGCGACCGATAGAAAAGGAAGGCCACCGCCAGCATCCACGCTGCCACCCCGATGGGAGCAGACTTCAATACGGCGGAGAACCCGACCGGAAGCAGATACAACCGCTCTGGAAGCCGCTCTCCCTGCCGAGGATGCAGCACCGTCGACCAGGGTTCAAAACCGTCGGCCCGGATGGTGGCTTGCACGAGTCCTGGGATTCTCGATAGCGGGTGCGCCTCCCGGGCCGGACCGAGGTCTACCAGGCCACGTTCCGTCGCCACGGAGATGGTTGCCGAGGGCGGCCAGACCTGGACCGGGCCCAGGATAAAGGGCCCGGCGGGGTTCGCCTGTACCGGCGCTCGAAGAAACAACCACAGCAAGGCGACCAGAACCACTGGAAGTCACTTCGCTCCCACCCCCGCGAAACTCTTGTCACCAAGCCCCGGAGGGCATAAGGACTTCCAGGCGGCAGGGCGAATCAGCGGGGCATGACCCTAGAGAGTTCCACCCCGGCTGCCGTCGCCGAACCCGTCGATCTCGAGATCACGAGACGCGAGCAGTTCAACCTTACCTTTCGCACCACCGTGGTCTTCCCCGTGAAAGCACACGTCTGGATGGTCGCCCACCCACGGGACGGCTCCACCGAGTTTCCCCTCGAGGTCACCCTGGTCAGCTCCTACGTCCTGTCCGACGACCGCGTCGAGTACGCCGGCAAGCTGGACCACGCCCCCGCCGGCTTTGGCGCGTGGGAGGGCCAGATCTTCCTGCGCGATCACCCGTCCAAGGACGGTCTCAAGCACGAAGCCGACGCGCCCACCCCGGAGAGCGACCAGCGCCGGGGCCGCAGGCTCGTCCGCACCTTCCAGGTCACTTCTCGCCACCTCAGCCGCTATAAGGCGCTCAGCAGCGACATCAGCGACACGGGTCTCCGCCTCATGGCCGAGGAGTCGCTCCCGGTTGGCAAGGTCGTCGACCTCACGCTGGACTTCGACGACTTCCGCTACCCTCACATGAAGGCCCAGGGCGAGGTCGTGTGGGCACGTCCCCGAGACAGCCGTACCTTCTGGATCGGCCTCAAGTTTGTCGGCATGAGCGAAGCCGATCAGGCCATCGTGGCCGAGTACATCAGCTTCTGCGTCCGGCGCAAGACGGGCGCCTTGGAAAGACCTGCCACCGACGATTAAGACGTGCCGGACCCGCCAGCCAGGAACGCCCGCAGCCGAGGATTGAAGGCCAGCGGCACGTCGAATTGCGGGCAATGTCCGGCCTCCGGAAACACGTTCTCCTCGACCGGCGCCGCCAGCAGCCGTCGCCAGCCCTCGGAGGCCGACGGGGGGGTGAGACCATCCTGTCCGCCCCAGGCCAGCCACGTGGCCGCCTTCACTCTCGGCAGCCGCTGCCGATACGGGTAGCCCGCCACCGCGGCCAGCGTCTCGTAGAACCAGCGGCACGCCGCCAGGTTGGCGTTGGCCAGTTGCATCAACGCCTCGCTGGCTTGCGGCGAGATCAACCGGAGGTGTTCGACAGAGCGGAACGCGGCCCGCCCGTCGTCGCCCACGAAGCGCAAGAGCGCCAGAATCGTCGCGGCCGCCAGGGCCTCGTCGACGGGCGGCGGCGCCACCAGGGCGAGACGCTGCACGGCAGACGGATGCGCCGCCGCCACCTCGGCCGCCACCATGGCCCCGAACGAGTTGCCGACCCAGTGCGCGGCCGAGAACCCGAAGTGGTGCAACAGATCGACCATGGCGTGCCCATATCGAACCACCGACCAGAACTCGCCGGGCAGCGACGATTGGCCGCACGCCGGCAAGTCGGGAACGATGCAGGTGTAGTGTGGCGACAGGACGCCGATGGTCGGCGTCCACGCCATGCCGGTGCTGCCGGCCCCGTGCAACATGACGACCGCTGGGCCGTCTCCGGCCACCATGACCGCCAGTTCGCAGCCGTCGACCTTGACGCGTTCTTCCCGCATTCTAACCCACGTACACGTTTCTAATCGGGCTGCGCGTCGTGTTCCCCACCGTATCGGTGGCCTCGACGAAGTACTGGACGTATTGGCCCGCAGGCGCGTTCACCTGAGCCCGATATTCATCTGCCCGAGCTTTCGGATCGACCCACACCGATGGTTTAGGGTCGGGTTCCGGGAAGGGCTTCCGCTCCATCGCCACCTGGGCATCCCACGTGCCACCATACGTCCGATCGTCGATCTGGTCCACCACCCGATAGCGCACGGCGATGTCTTGGATACCGCTCACATCGTAGGCGTACGTGAGGATCTGGAAGGCCCCCGGCGGATTGTACGGCGTGTGCATGGGCAAGAACACCGAGGGGCCGACCGTGTCGGTGCCCGGGTGCCGGGCCAGGACCGTTTCAGCCCGGTCGATCGCCTGGTTGGAAGCCGACACCGGTGAATACGACATGGGCTCGTGCGGGCCCCAGTATTCGAAATCCGAGGCCTGCCCTTGCAGAAGCGACCGCCAGGCCTGCTGCGTATCGGTGCCTCGGCCCGCCATCATGGCCCGCATGCTGTCGTCCGACACATCGGTCGGCTCCACGGCGTCGGCCGTCTGCACGACGTT
Organism: Candidatus Xenobia bacterium; assembly: GCA_036501005.1. Classification (GTDB taxonomy): domain Bacteria; phylum Vulcanimicrobiota; class Xenobia; order RGZZ01; family DASYBA01; genus DASYBA01. Next base: position 8,010 of record DASYBA010000658.1, read on the forward strand.
GCGGGCCGCTGTCAACACGGACCACGCGTTCTTCTTGGGGGAGTAGCCCGTCCCGGCCGGATCGTCGATCCACTTGGAGAACTGAGGATCGCCCAGGTTGGCGCCCCACCAGGATCCGTCCTCGACATGCACGACGTCGTCCGGGGCTGGCGGGAAGAGGTCCAGATAATCCTGGATGGTCGTCAAGATGACCTGGCCCGGGTATCGGTTGGCCAGATCCATGGGCACGTTGCGATGGAACTCGCCCGAGTTCGATCCGTTGTTGTCGCCGTCGGTCGCATAGAGCACCAGCAGCGGATGCCGCGGATCCGTGTTGTGGGGCCCGAGCTTGTCGATGACGCTTTGCACCTGGCTGCCGTCCCGCACCTTCTGGATGCCAGACGACAGCCCCCGATCCTGCGGCACGACGATGGTCGTTGAAACCTTTCCGGTGGCCGGATCGACATACTGCACATAGTGGGGCCGCAAGGCTTGCGGCGACGCCAAGCCGGTCTTGGCCAGGTCGTTGGGAAGGGACTGGTAGCCGTGCGTCCCCGGGTTGCGCATGTCGGCTCTGTTGGGAGGGGGCAGCCCATCCTGAGGGTTGTGGTAGTCCTGATTCGCCCGGTCCAGGTGGATGTTGTCGACGACGGTCCACTGCACGCCGGTCTTTGCCAGGGTCGGAATGTCTCGTTCGGAAAACGACATCTCCGCCGGGAAGCACCCTTTCGATACGGGCACCCCGAACGTGTCCTGCACGGCCACCTGGTGCATGCGCAACTGCAACTCGAGGTCCTTGTCGTCCTGGCCGGTCGCGATGGCGCCCATCAACGGATGGTAATAGGGACAGTTGACGAAGTCCAGCCGCGGATTGCCCAGGGGCGTGCGGGCAGTGCCGTGCACATTTCGATACGTATCGTTCCAGTCCGCCCCGGGCCACCCGCCCCGGGCGGCCAGTTCATGCATGTTCTGCATGAGGGCCCCGGTATAGGAGACCTGCGTGCCGCCCGCCGTCATGGATTGAATCGGATACGCCTCGGCGTGCGTATAGATGTCCCGCCGGTTGTCAGCATCGCCCGAACTGAGCATGGCCCGCTGAATCTCCGGCGTATCGGCCGCGCTGACCCCTGGCCGGTACACCGGCTGGTGATCGTGAAACAGCACCGCGGCAAAAATCTTGTCGCCATTTTCCGCCCGGAACCGCTCGATGAATTGCTGGCGAGCCGCGCCCGTCAAAGTGTGCAAGGCATCCATCCGTTCTATATCTTTGCTGTCCGGCAGTCTACCCCCGCCGCGCCCCCCCATGTTTCCGAACTGCGTCATGTCGGGGACGACAACCAGGTGGGCTGGGTAAAGAGAGGATTGAACGGATGAAACTGGCACTCATCGCCGCACTCACGTTTCTTTTAACCGCCACGGGCGCCTTCGCCCAAACCTCCACGACCACTTTGTCGAGCGGCTTGATCTTCAACCTGACGGTCACCACCGGCCCCATCACGGCGGGCCACCCGGTCGTCGTCACGATGCGAGGACAGCCGGGCGGCATCGCGACCTTTGACGTGGGGTCCCACATGGGCCTCCCCATGGAAGAAGGCCCGCGGGGGGTCTACCAAGGCTCCTACATGGTCAACGTCAACGACAACATGCCGCAAGCGCCGGTCGCCGCCCGCCTGGTGGTCGACGGCGGCTCGGCCAGCATCACGTCCAACCAGCCGGTCGCCCTGGTAGGCAACGGTCTCTTCAGCCCCCTCATCAGCAACGTGTCGTGCAACTGCGGGAGCACCATGCACCCCGGTGACAGCATGACGATCACGATGGTCGGCATGGCCGATGGCGTCGGCAGCTTCGACGTCGGGCGCCACAAGGGCATTCCCATGACGGAATACTCGCCCGGCAACTACGTCGGTCATTTCACCTGCGCGGCCGGTGACGTGGAGCCCAACGCCCGCGTCGTCGCCCACCTCAACATGCCGATGGGCGAGGCGTCCAGCATGGTCGCCACTCCCCACCTCGCCATCCTGCCGTAAGGATGCGACCGCTCCTGGATCGAATGTCTGACGGTTGTGCGATCCAGGAGCGCCCTCGTCACTCTCGCCCTGGCGGCCGTCGCCTACGTGGTGGCGGGCTTCTTCACAGACCTGCCGCCGCGGGGCATCTACCTGGACGGCTCGCAATCGTGGATTAGCCTGTCCCCTGGTTTCGTCCAGGTGACCGGCCAACTGACCTACGTCAACCGTTCGTGGCGCCCGCGGCGCACCGACGTATACCTGCCCTTCGGGGAAGGAGACGTCAAGAGCTTCAGCGCCCCGCATGCAGAACGGTGGCGACGCTTTCCAGATGGCGTGGTGCTGAGTCTGGCACTGTCGTCGGGCCAGCGCTACACCTTTGACTTCAACTTCATCCAGGCCGTCGTCGGGAAGCGCTACGACTATCGGTTCACCACCGCCCGCGGGTGGGACTTCCCGCCCAACCTGGTCGAACTCAACGTCGACGCCGACGCGGCGCTCTCGCTCCACCTCTCCGTGCCCCCGGACCAGACGAAAAAACAGGGCGACCGCACCCGCTACCGTTTGCCGGGCGACCAAGGCAAGGGGCTGACCATCACGTGGGATTGATTCTGACTCCGTTGTGCATCCCGATTCCGATGACGGCCATGGGCGGGGTCATGTGGGCGTGGCTCGTGTTCCTCGCTCTGGCCGCCGTGCTCCGGTTCAAGCTGCGAATGCCCGTCGACGTCCAGCCCTATGTGTGGGCGGTGCCCCTCGGGGCGCTCGGCTTCCTGGCTCCCATCACGGCGTTCGTGACGGGTGTCGGCATGATCATCTTTCTCGTTTTTCCCACCCATCTCGCCGTCCAGTTCTGTCTGGCGCTCTTCCGATACGGCCAGGATCGCGCCCAGCGGCTGGTGGTGTATGGCGTTCCCCTGGCCGTCATGGCCGGGGTGGCGGTGGCCGCCAAGTGGGCGCTGTACTCCCAGTACGGCGGCCTTCGCACCTTCGTCATGTACTACAGCCAGATGTGGCCGGCCATCGTCGTCATCATGGCGATCGGGGGAGCCGTCACGTACCCTGCGGTTCGTCGGGCAACTCAGCGTTCCGGGGGAGCCACCCCGTCAGCACCAGCCCAAGCGTAAGTTCACTTCCGGCACGTGGGGACGACACGAGCCAACACCTTCGTCAGGCGGTCGACATCGCCGCGGGTCGTCCCCTGCCCCATGGAGAATCGGAGGGCACTCCACGCCTCCGGTTTCGACAGGCCCATGGCGAGCAGGACGTGCGACGGCGAGACGGCCCCGGAGCTGCACGCGGCGCCCAGCGATGCCGCGATGCCCTCCAGGTCCAGCCGAATGAGGAGCGCCTCGCCGTCGACGCCAGGAAACTGGATGCAGTGGATGGACGGCACCGGGTCGGCCCCCAACCTTTGAGCGTCCGGCGGAAGACGGGAGAGAAACCGCTCCGATAGAGCCTCCAGGTGGCGGCGCCGCTCCGCTCGGTGCTGCCACGCCAGCGCAGCCGCCTCGCCCATGCCCACGACGGCGGCGACGTTCTCGGTGCCGGCCCGGCGGCCGTCCTCCTGGGGCCCGCCCACGTGGCGCGGCTGCAGCGACACGCCTCGCACATAGAGCGCCCCGACCCCCTGCGGCCCGTATATCTTGTGGGCCGACATCGACAAGAGATCGACCCCCAGCTCCTGCACGTCGACGGCCTCGATCCCGACGGCCTGCACGGCATCCGTATGGACCAGCACGCCGCGGCGCCGGGCCTGTGCGGCCAAGGCCGCGACCGCCAGTCGGGTCCCGGTCTCGTTGTTGACGAGCATGCACGATAGAAGGCAAGTATCGGATGGCCATTCGAAGTCGGCGAGTTGACCGCCTGCGTCGACCGGAATGAGGTCGACCGTGCAGCCCAGTGCCTCCAGCACAGGCCGCGTCTCCAACACGGCATGGTGCTCTACCGCCGACATCAGAACCCGGCCCGAACGGCAGGCTCCCAGCATGGCCAAGTTGTCCGCCTCTGTGCCGCCACTGGTGAACACGATCTCGTCGGGGGCGGCTCCGATCAGCCGGGCCACCTGCCCGCGGGCTCGTTCGACCGCTTGTCGGGCCCGCCTGCCCCAGGCATGGACGCTGGACGGATTGCCGAAAGACGTCGTCATCCAGCCCTGCATGGCCTCCAGCACCTCCGGCGCCATGGGCGTGGTGGCGGCGTAGTCGAAGTAGCCGGACGTCATGTATCGAAGCGCTTCAAGGCCCCGCTGTTCCCGCCCACACCGCGCTGGCACCGTCGGCCACCAGTGCCATGGTATGGCCGATGGCGACATCCTGGACGGTCTGACCCGTCCGCAGGCTGACGGTTCCCTGGCTGCAGTGCACCGAACCGTGCACGGGGCTCGAGTACAAGGCCACGATCGCAATACTGCGGGGCTTGACTTCGATGGTGTCGGATCTGAACAGGACCTGGACCGTATCGGACGCAGTCTCGACCCGCACCTGGCCCATCTCCAGACGGACACGACATGTGGCCCACCGCAGGTCTCCCACCCACAACTCGGTGTCATGCTCTGCCTGCAACGAAGTGCGGACCCACTGCAAGGACGCACCCTCCGGTCCGACCAGGAGCGTATCTCCAGCGGTTGCCTCTCGACTCGGCACCCACCGATCTCCCGACCGGTTGGCCCGTAAATCCAATCGTCTGACCGAGCCAGACCGAACACTCAACTGCTGACTCCCCGCCCCTGCCTGCCACGCCACGGCGGCCAGCGCGAGCACCGCCAACAGGGCGGCGGCCCGCCGCCACAGGCCGCGCCGAGTCCGTACCGTCCACGCCATGTCGTCAGCCAGTTCTTTCCACAGCGGCAGCCGCACCGCAGTCGATACCGGCTCGTTGGCGGACATTAAATCAATCGGCTGGGGAACCCTGGACTCCCGAGCCTCGGGGGCGTCTATCTCCTCCTCACCGGCCCTGACCGTCGTACGCGCGAACCCTAGCAGGCCATCCGAGGCCGACGGGAGCGGGCAGAACTGGCCGCGCAAATCCTGGACGGATGCAGCCAGTTCCTGGCGAGCGACCGCGGCAGAGGGCCGCTGGCCCGGATCGGGCGACAGCAGACGAAGAATGAGAAGGGTCACGGTGTCAGGCCAGTTCGGTCGGTACTTGCGAAGGGCTGCCTCCAGCAGGCTCGGGAGGGACGGATCGGCCTTGTCGTTCCACCACTCCACCACGTGGTGGACCGGGGCATCCCCGGTGGCCAGCCAGAACGCGATGGCGCCCGCCGAGAAGAGGTCGGCCGCCGGCTGCGCCGGGTAAGCCAGCTCGGGGGCCATGAAGTTCCGGAACGGATGGGTTTCCAGCGTCGAAGACGCCAGCTCCGGAAACATGGACTCGAACAGCCCCAGGTCGCAGATCATCAGGTGGTCCTTGGTGACGATGAGATCCGCGGGTTGCAGGTACCCGACGACCACCGGGGGCGTCTGCGCGTGCAGGTACTCAAGGCCGGCCAGCAGGCGGTCCAGCCACCAGAAGACCCAGTCCGGGGGCAACGAGGCTTCTCCGCCGATATACTGCGACAGTGAGGTTCCCGGGGTGTACTGGCACAGCATCCACGTGCCCCCGGTGCCTTCTACCAGCCGGTCAAAACCCTGCACCGCGTC
>DASYBA010000659.1:0-2646 GCA_036501005.1 Candidatus Xenobia bacterium
AGAGAGTGCTGGAGACTCGCAACGCCGGTGGCCGCATTCTCATTTCTGGGGGCGTGCCGCAGGGGTATAGCGGTTCGCCCGTGTTCTCCGCCAAATCGCACAAACTGGTGGGCATGATTGTGTTTGGCGATGCCCACATGACCGAGCTTCTGCCCATCGAGAGCATCCTCGCCCGGGTCGGCCAGGTCAGCCAGCAAATCGTGTCGACCATTACCGCGGGCAACTGACACAGATCATGAGCAAGGGGCGGCGCGGGCGAGACGACGACACCCAGCGGCTGGATCCCCCGCCGGAGGTGCTCGAACAGAGCCGGCGCCAGTCGTCCGCGCATGTGCTGAAGTTGACCAGCGGGGTGGTGTCCAGTACGGGCATCACCCGCGCCCGAGACCCCGACGAGGATAGCGTTCTCGTCATCGAGATTGGTCGCGTGCTGGAGGGCGTGCCCCAGTGGTTTGGTTTCTACGCGGTGGCCGACGGCATGGGGGGGCAGGAGGCCGGCGAGGTGGCCAGCCGCCTGGCCCTGGAGGCCATGTCGGTGGCGGTGCTGGAGCGGTTGGGCAAACCGTGGCTGTTGGGCGACCGGCTGGACGTGCCGGAGATTCGAGACCGGCTTCGAGCCTGCGTCGACGACGCCCATCTCCGGGTGCTGCAACACAACCACGAAGGCGGGCGGGACATGGGCACGACCTTGACGGCCTGCCTCATCCTTGACCGCACGCTGGTGGGCATCAACGTCGGCGATAGCCGCATCTACCTCTTTCGGTACGACCAGGAGGAGCTGTTCCGCATCAGCCGAGACCAGTCGCTCGTCCAACAGCTCGTTGAAGCGGGTGAGATCAGCGAGGAAGACGTGTATACCGATCCGCGCCGCAACATCATCCTGTCTTCGTTGGGTGGGGAGGCGTTCGAGACCGGCTCGGAGACGTTCGTGGCGGGTCTCTCCGAAGGCGACAAGGTCCTCGTCTGCAGCGACGGACTGTGGGAGATGGTGCGAGATGCGGACCTCCAGCAGGTGCTCAACCTGCACGTCGACCCCCAACAGTGCGCGGAAGACCTCATCACGTTGGCCTGCATGAATGGCGGCAACGACAATGTCAGCGCCATCGTGGTCGAGCTGCAGTCTCGCCGTAAATTATGACCCTCGACCGGGTCGGCGATATCCTCGCCCGGCGATGTCTGGTACTGCTCCTGATGATGACGGCCCTGTCCTGTGCACAAGGCCGAGACGCTGGACGTCCCCGCACCGTGACACGGACTATCGTCATCCACACCAATCCAGACGGCGCCGAGGTCCGGCTCAGCGGCACCATGCCGCTGCGCATGCTGGGCCGCTCGGGGGAGGGCATCGCTTTGACGGTGCCCACCAACGTCAACCTCCACTTCGCCTTCATCCTGCACAAGGACGGCTACAAGGACAACAGCATCGAGGTGGATTCGAATCAGCTCATCCAGCCCGGCACGTACAGCCTGCCCGACGATGGATCGACCCTGCTGTTGATTCCCCAGAGTCCTCTCTATCTGGTGCGGGACCTGGTGATGCAGAACGTCACCGCGGTTGTGACGGGGGTCGGCGTTCTCATCCTGCTGATGCTGGGCTACCGGGCTCGCATGGGCCGGCTGGTCAAGCTGGCCCGGCGAGGCGCGACCATCTCGACTTTGACGGCCGGTGCCACCACCTCTCCCACGGTCGCCGAACCTTCTCTGGTGGGCCAGAGGCTGGGCCGTTGGTGGCTGACCGAGAAGCTGGGCAAGGGCGGCATGGCCATCGTGTATCGAGGCGTGCCCGACGACACCCTGGACTCGACGCAGGCGGTCGCCATCAAGGTCATCAACGAAGGGCTCCTCAACCCCGAGGGCAAGGCCCGGTTCGAGCGGGAGGTGCGCATTGGGGCCAAACTCAACCATCCCAACATCGTCCGCATTATCGACTGGGACCTCGGCGGTCCCTACTATCTCGTCATGGAGCTGGTGGAAGGGTCTCCCCTGCGGCGCCGGCTCGCCACCGAGGGCTTGCCGCCGCGCCTCGCCCTGGATCTCATGCTGCCGATCTTCGATGCCATGATCTACGCGCACTCCCAAGGCGTGTGGCACCGCGACCTCAAGCCGGAAAACGTCTTCATATCGAATGCGAACCGCATCACGGTGATGGACTTCGGCATCTCCCGCCAGGCCACCGACGTGACGGTGACGGCCACCGACCGCATGCCGGTGACGCCCGGCTACAAGTCTCCCGAGCAGTTTTCGGGCAAGAACGTCGGGGCTGCCAGCGATCAGTATACGCTCGGCATCATGTTGTGGGAGATGCTGGTGGGCCATCGGCCCTTCCACGATCCCAGCCCCATGGTGGTGGTCATGCAGCACATGGGCATGCCGCTGCCCTCCATCCGCGAGGAACACCCGGAGCTGTCGGAAGAACTGGACGAAGTCATCCAGTGCATGTGCGCCAAGAACCCCCTGGAGCGCTTCGCCGACCTGCAGACCGCCGTAGAAGCCCTGGAAGCTGTAATAGCCTAGAGGGCTGCCGCCCCCCAGCCGTTCCGCTACGCTACACTGGGGGCCCCCCCGGCTGGCAGCTCAGGGGAGTCCTGCGGCATCTGCTTCGCGCTACTAGGAGCCCTTCTCGGATTGTCTACCCTGAGTAGAGCA
>DASYBA010000660.1:0-8206 GCA_036501005.1 Candidatus Xenobia bacterium
CGACCCAGGCCACTGCCCTTGACCTCCCGCATGTTGCCCGTCTCGACCTGCTGGAATTTCTCGAAGATCTTCTCCAGGAAATCAGGGGGCACGCCAATGCCGGAGTCCCGGATATCGAGGGCCATCTCGCCATCGGCCGACCAGGCCGAGATCCACAGGTGGCCGTTGGAGGGCGTGAACTTGATGGCATTGGAGAGGAGGTTGGTCACCACCTGGATGAGCTTGTCCTGGTCGCCCATCACGACCAGGCCAGCCGACACCTCCACCTCCAGCTTGAGCTGCTTTTTGTCCATCAGCGCTCGAGTGCCGTTGACGGCCGACGAGACGACGGTCTCGATGGGCACGGGACCGCTCTCGAACGTCATCTGCCGCGCCTCGATACGCGACAGGTTGAGCAGGTTGTTGATGAGGCGGGTAAGGCGGTCGCTCTCCTGGTTGATGATGTTGAGAAACTCGGTCTGCACGGCCCGATCCTCGCCCTGGTTCTCCATCAGGATCTCGGAGAAGGCCTTGATCGAGGTCAGGGGGGTCCGCAGTTCGTGCGACACGGTGTTGAGAAAGTCACTCTTCAGCTTGTCGAGTTCCTTGAGCTTCTCGTTGGCCTCTTCGAGCGACTGCTTGCTGGTCTCCAGGTCGCGACGGAACGTCCGCTCGGCTTCGACGGTCTGGTGCAGGTCGTCGACCATGGCGTTGAAGCCCTGCACGAGGCGGCCCATGTCGTCGTCCAGACCGACCGGGGCATGCTCCTCGAGATCGCCGCCCGCGACCTTCTCGGAGAAGGCCAGGAGGTCGGAGACCCGGCGTTCGAGTTTTTTATGTTCCTCCTGTTCCTGACGCACCATGTCCTGGATTTTTTCAGCCAGGGAGTTGAACGCGTCAGCCAGTTCGCCCGTCTCGTCGTTGCGCAGCTTGGTCGACCGCTTGTTGAAGTTACCCTCGGCCAGGAGCCGGGCGTCTTCCACGAGAGACCGGAGGGGGCGGACGAGCCAGCCGGCGATGAGGCTCATGACCAGCACGGTGGCGGCCATGATGGCGATGGTGAGCGAGAGCAGAAAGCTGTGGGACTCCGCCAGCGCCGCCTCCATGCTGCCGAGGTTCATCATGACGATGACCGTACCCTGACGCACTCGGCCGGTCACGGTGTCGACCATGATGGGGTCCGCGATATGCAGGACGTCGCCCCGCTCGTCCCAGTTCGAGATGACGCTATTGGCTTTCATGGCGGCGGTGGAGAAGTCGTCGGTGATGGGTCCGTCGACTCGGTTCGGATCGGTGTCAGCCTTCACGACATTGTCTATCGTGACGATGTGGATGGAAAGGACGTCCGGAATCGTTTTGACCGCATCCACGTCCTGCTGGAGCAGGTAACCCTTGTTGGCGGCCAGGGCATCGGCCGCCGCGGTGGCCAGTCCGGTCGCGACCGAGGTCGCCCGTTGCAGCGTGCCGGCCTGCATGATGTCGCGCTCGTGTTGGTTGATGACGGTGAAATTCCACGCCATGAACAGGAGCACGAGCGGCATGACGGTCAAGACAAGCTTGACGCGCAGCGTCAGGCGGGAAACCGGCATGGCCGAAAATTCCCTAGCGATGCGCTTGAGTCCTAGGAGTTCGGCGGTCAACCTGGACGCACGACTGACCGGGGGCCGTGCTCCTAGTGCTTGAGGGCGCTATAGATGAAGACGAGACCGGCGACCAGACCCGGGATCCAGAAGAACGGCGTGTGCAGGTTCGACTTGGACCAGGTGCTCTGCAGGCGGTCCTGGTAGTCAGGCGAGCAGACCTCGCTGGCCTGTGGGGCGACCAACGCCAGAATCGCCATCAGACCGAAAACGGCCGGCAACATGGCCTGTGCGAGCCCAAAGTGCCCCACCACCTTCGTCACGCCCAGGCAGGCAAAGAGCAGGCTGAGTGCCCCCATCGCCAGGCCCAGTTGGCGGCCCAGCGGGTGGTAGCGCCACAGCAGATAGCCGGTCGCCAGGCAGGCGAGACCCGCGACCAGCGACTGGATGGCGGCACCGATGCTAAACGACAGGCTGTAGGCTCCGCCCGCCACGTCCAGCAGACCGAAAACCATGAACCAGATGGCGATGGCTCGAACGTTGTCGGCCACGGCCTGGTGCAGTGAGGTGGGCACCACGTCGTCGGCCGGGGCGGGGATGCGCGGCACCGCCGGCGGCAGTTCGGGCTGCCACGGCTGCGCTGGGGCTGGGGCCGGGGGCGACGCCGGGTTCCAGAAGGACGGCGCCGGCACCGCGGGCTCCGGTACGTCGGGTTCCGGCCGCGCCGGCTCCGGCGGGGGCTCCGGGGTCGGGGGGGGGGTGGACGATGGGGGAAGCGGCTGGGGGGTGGGCGCGAGATCCCACACGGGCCGGGTGGGCGGAGCCGCCAGACTCGAGTGGCCTGGATGGGCGGGCGCCGGCGGCGGCGAGGGGGGCGTCGGCGGGGGCGCCATGCGGGTTGGCCCCGCTTTCAGCAAGTTGGCTGGGGGCTTCCTGACCTCCGGCAGGACGGTATCCAGCCCCTGCCCCAAAGGCATCTCCTGGGGCGGTTCCGCTGGCGTCTTCGGGGAGGTCTCCTCCGTCACCAGGCGAGTGGGCAGAGCGGAGATCCCGCCGCCCTGGCGGGTCGGTAGGTTGGCGCCGCAACCAGCGCAAAACTTGCCTCCTTCTTCATTCGGTACGCCGCAGCTCGGACAGATCATGGGTCCCCCTGGTTCAGGTGTATTGAACGGCATTTCTGCAAAAGGGGCGGCAACCCTCTTGAGGTGGTCCGATAGAGTCTATCGGTTCGGCTCGCGGCAGGTTATCGAAACGGGCCGCAGAAGTGTGGCTGAAAGGTTGAAAGGACGTAACGTCGTGGCCGAGCGGGAAGTACTGGAAGTAGACGTGCTCTTCGTAGGAGAGGACCGGCCTGCCTGAGCGGCGCCATCGCTTTGCAGCGCAAGCTGAAGGCCGCCGGCAAGGAAGCCATGGTGGCCCTCATCGAGAAGGGCTCGGAGCTGGGCGCCCACGCCTTGTCCGGTGCGGTCCTGGACCCGGTGGCGCTGCGGGAGCTCTTCCCAGACTACCAGGAGAAGGGGGCGCCGGTCACCTGCGAGGTGCACCACGAGAACATCTACCTCCTGACCGAGACGGGCCAGTTTCCCGTTCCCCTCATTCCGCCGCCCATGCAGAACGAGGGCAACTTCATCATGTCCCTGGGCAGCTTCGTCCGGTGGCTGGGAAAACAGGCCGAAGAGGAAGGCGTGAACCTGTTCCCCGGGTTCGCGGGCGTCGACCTGCTGATCGAAGACGGCAACGTCGTGGGGGTGCGAAGCGGCGACAAGGGGCTCAACAAGGATCGGCAGCCGGGCGACAATTACGAGCCGGGCGTGGACATCAAGGCCAAGGTCACGATCCTCGGAGAAGGCCCTTTGGGAACGTTGACGCGCATCGCGTATCAGAAACTCGGCATCGGCGAAGGCAAGAATCCGCAGAGTTACGCGACCGGCGTCAAGGAAGTATGGGAGCTGCCGGCCGGCCGGACGAAACCGGGCTCGGTCATCCACACCATGGGCTGGCCGCTCGACTCGAAGACGTTCGGCGGCGGGTTCATCTATCAAGACGACAAAAACCTGGTGTCGATCGGCCTGGTGGTCGGCCTGGACTATGCCGACCCCTATCTCGACCCGCACCGGGACTTCCAGCGCATGAAGCTACACCCGCTCATCAAGCCGCTGTTGGAAGGCGGGAAGATGGTCCACTACGGGGCCAAGGTCATTCCGGAGGGCGGGTTCTTCTCGGTGCCTCGGCTGGTCAGCCATGGCATGCTGGTGGTGGGCGACTCGGCGGCCATGGTGAACGTGCCCAAGCTGAAGGGCATCCACTACGCCATGAAGGCGGGCATGCTGGCGGCCGAGACGGTGTTCGAGGCGTTCGACGCCGGGGACTTCTCCGCGCAGAAGCTGGCCTCGTACCAGCAGCGAGTGGAGGACAGCTACATCTGGCAGGATCTGCGGGCGACCCGCTACTTCAAGGAGTATTTCAAGGACGGGTTCCACGTCGGCACCCTGAAGGCGGGCATTTCGTTCTACACCGGGGGGAACTTCCCGGGCGGGACGGGGCAGGGCCACGCCGACTACGAGGGCATGCGCACCATCAAGCAGGTGTACGGCAGTGCCACGCACCCGGCACCGCAGCCCAAGTTCGACAAGCAGATGACGTTCGGCAAGCTGGACGACGTCTATCTGTCCGGCACGAAGCACAACGAGAAGCAGCCGTCGCACCTCATCGTCAAGGATTTCGATATCTGCCATACCCGCTGCAAGGAGGAGTACGGCAACCCGTGCCAGCGCTTCTGCCCCGCCAGCGTCTATGAGATGGTGCCGGACCCGAAGGATCGGGAGACGAAGCTGATGGTCAACTTCGCCAACTGCGTGCACTGCAAGACGTGCGACATCAAGGACCCGTACAAGAACATCCTGTGGACGCCCCCCGAGGGCGGGGATGGTCCGGAGTACGTCAACCTCTAGCGAGTGGGGGAGTCAGTCCTTGACGTAAGGGCCGGCCGAGACGAACCTGTCCTTTAGATAATCGGCAAAGTCATTCATGGCCCGGCGAGACCGTGGCAGCCGCTGCTCCAGAGAGGCCCTTTCGGCAGCGCCCATTTCCCACGTGTGACTGTCCAGGTCGGCCTGGGTCCCCGTGTAGAGTCGGACTTTTTCAGGTCCCCATATCTCCAGATGAGGCTGCCCGTCTTCAGAGCCTGGATGGGCGGCCTGATAGTCGGAAAGCAAGTGTTCCAGGGTGCCACGCACCGAATGATTTCTGCCGACCCATGCCTGGTATTCCGGAGTCTCGCCGTTCTTGGCGGCCAAGACCAGCGCCTCCTGGCGGAGGTCGCCAGTCGTGTCGCCGTTACCGCGGTCCATCAAGGCCTCGGCGGTCAGACCGTGGGCCTGCGCGACCTGTCGGAAGGCGGCTTCCTCCTGATTGTAGGTGCGGATATAGAACAGCTTGTTGGGAAAGCCCTCGAACAAGGCCTTTGGGACGCCGGGCGCCTCGATGTCTACCCAGGGGGCTCCGCATCCACGATTGCTGTGCCCTTCACAGGACTGAACGGTGTGGAAACCGTTGGCCTGCAGGCCCACCACGGCGAACTTGATGCCGGGGTCCAGGCCTAACCCGAGAGCGTCCTGCGTGCCGTCGACCTGCTGCTCCCGGTCCTGCCATTCCCGCTCTCTGGACTCACGGGTAGGCACCAAGGGCAAGGAGGGGGTACGCCCGACAGTCAATCCTGTGACCATGGTGTGGCACCGACCTCCTCGCCGCGCTCTGTTGCTCCCAGGATACCATGCTCTTTGTCCAGACTCTTGCCTGGAAGGTTAACAATCCGCAACATTCGACCCCTGACATCCGGCGCTATCCGTCTATCGGATGGAGTTGATGGTGAACTTTGCCAACTGCGTGCACTGCAAGACGTGCGACATCAAGGCCCCGTACTACATGAAGGTGCAGGCGGCGGCGTTCGGACCGGGGTGGGCGAAGCCGACCCTGGCGGCAGGTGGATGCTGGCCGGGAACGCTTCCATGGCGGGGCGGTCGAAGTGGTCCGCCGGACCGTCAATGGCTACATCGACGTAGCGGTGAAGCCCCATCGGCAGTATGGTCTCGTACCTCAGGTAGTTCTTGGCATTCGACCCGCGCAGAAAACTCTGCGGCACCCCTCCCACCGTCAAGGTTTCCCGCGGCACATGGACAGGCGGAGTTCTCCTGCAAACATCGCGGCGCGCATCCCGAATCTGTCAACGGCCATCTCCGCGTGATACGGTGCTGCCGGCGTTAAACCAGGGCACATCTCCCGAGCGACGGCGAGCAGGGCTACAATGATCAGGTCCACGCTCAGGACGTTGCGGACCACGAAAACGGTTTCCGCTGGCGGCGCGCTCGTCCCTCTCTTGACATGGTACAGATACGGCCCGCAGTCTATTTCATGGCGGCTCCACGACCGGTCGGGATCAAATGGCAGGGACGGGAACAACTGACGTGCTATACCGTCTTGGTATGCGACCTGCATAGAGGAGCAGTGGTCGCAACACCCGCCTCCCCTCGCGTTCGGATGGAAGGCTCGATTGTCGTACTACCCACTGAACATCGCACGGCGGGCCATGCAGAGGGCGAGGCGGGCCTTCCGAAACGGCGTATGGGACCAGACGGTGACATGCTGCGACATCGCTTCCAGTCATAGAGCTGATCGGTGGGACGTACATCTGCTCAAAGCCCGGGCGTTGATGAACCTGCACCGCTTTCGCGACGCTGGAGAAGCGGCCATGTTGGCCGGCCGGTTGGCCCCGACTCGGACTCTCCCTTGGCGTACGTTGGCCACGCCATGTTTTCATCTTGGCGAGATCGAAAAGGGACTGCAGACCGTCGACCGGGAGCTAGGACTGGAGGTTTCGGATGAAGCGCTGCTTTGCGCTCTCGCTTGAACCAGCGAGCCGGACGGCTGGAGCAGGCTTTGGGCGATCTCGACCGTTCAGTGAATCCCAGCCATGTCGATATCAATCTCGAGAGAGTAGTTGTGCTGCTCCTGCTGCGAGCGAACGACATGGCCTTGGACGCCGCCCAGCGATGCGTTGGGCTCGCCCCATTGGATCCTCGAGCCTATCTAATGCGCGGTCTTGCCCATCACGTCCACCGGAGCTGGAGAGAAGCCCTTGACGATTACTCGAGGAGCCTCGAGTTGAAGTCCAAGGCGTTGACCCTCCTCAACCGAGGAGGACTGTATCTTCAACTGGGAGACCTTCGCAACGCCGAGAGGGACGCTGCTTCAGCACGTCTTGCGACCGTCTGAAGAGCCCCGCGGCGGCTCTGCGGCATTACCAGGACTTTATCGAATGCGCCAAAGGCCCGCACGCCGACCTGGACCCGGACCTGGCCAAGGATGTCGAGACCGCCCGTGAGCGAGTGGCGTCGCTTTCGCCCCCGGATTGACCCCCAACGCCGTCCGTCTATCGGACGCGGAAGCCGGGCTTGCCCGCATCTATGCGCCATTCCCAGGCCGTGGGCGAGCCACGAGAAGGCTGGAGCGAACCGAAGCAGATGGAACGTGGTCAAGCGATTGCAGTGGAGCGGCGCTGACCACCGCGGCACCCCAGGAGCCCGCCGCCGCGTGACTCATCGTTTTGCCAGCGAACGGTAAACTGGTAGGGCGAAAATATTCGGGGGGTCCGGGGTTCCGGGAGATATTTTTGCGGGTGAACGGTAAAACGGGAACCGGCGAAAATATGCGCATGGATGGCACGAATAAGCGTGGCAGGCGCGAAGCACTCAACGCCACTTGCCGGGGACGCCCGCATGGCTGCGCTTGTCGGCGGGAGGTGACGGAAGCTTTCTTCTGTCCTCGGCGCGACCCCTGGGGGAGTCCAGTGCTGCGCCGTCCGTTTCGATAGTCAACCTATCGCAATCCTGCGAATGTGCGTTTCAGCGTCCTGCCCTTCCCCGCCCGATCAAAGATGGCTGGCCGTGGAAAACGCCGAGACCTCAACCCAGGGGGCGCGCTCGTCATGGCCTTCACATGTGGGCCCCACTCGACACCCCCTGACACGCAACCTCCAGGAATAGTCGCATGGACCTCATGCAACCATTCCCAGGGGTTGCGGCGCCACCCATCCCGCGGAGTCGCCCGTGGGGCAAGCCAGGAGAAGGCGGGGGCGAACCGAAGCAAGTGGAAAGTGGTCAAGCGGTTGCAGTGGTGCGGGTGGCTGGTGCTCCTGCTCCTGGGGGTGGGGGCGACCAGTTCGTGCCGGTTCGGGCAGGGGAAGGTCATCAAGATCGTCTCGAGCCTTCCCATGAAAGGCAGCGCCCTCATCCAGACGCAGACCATGGTCAACGCCATCCGCATGGCCGTAGACGAGGCCGACTCCGTCGCCGGCCCATTCCATATCGAATACGAAGCCTGGGACGACGCCACCACCCAGCACCGCAACTGGGACGCCGAGCAAGAGAGCATCAACGCCCACAAGGCCGTCGCCGATCCGGACGTCATGGTCTACATCGGCACCTTCAACAGCGGTGCCGCTCGGGTGGCCATTCCCATCACCAATCCGGCCAACCTGGTCATGATCAGCCCGTCGGCCACCTACGTGGGCCTGACCCAGGGAGGTCCTTATGCCCAGTCTGGGGAGCCCGACTGCTTTTATCCCAACCATCAGCGCAACTTCTGTCGAC
>DASYBA010000661.1:0-4445 GCA_036501005.1 Candidatus Xenobia bacterium
GAACTACCAGTTCAGCCCCCCCACGGTGGAAGTCCTCGTCGGGACGGAAGTGGTGTGGACCAACAATGACGACGCCCAGCACCAGGTCATGGGGGGGAAGACGTTCCGCTCCGGGGCGCTGGATACGGGCGAGACCTACCGGTTCAAGTTCTCCAAGGCGGGTACGTACGACTACCTGTGCGGCTTCCACCCGCACATGACGGGGCGGGTGGTGGTCAAGCCGTATGTCACCCTAACCAATCCCCAACCACCGGACGGCGAACGTGCTCAGCAGGATGATAATCGCAAGGGTCGTGAAGGCGGCCGGCCTCAGGTCCGTTTTACTGCCACTGATCCACGAATTCGGGTTGTCGTGCATGCATGTGGCGGCCAGGGTTGGGGGCAGACCGAAGATATAAATGGTGACCACCATGGCGCGGGCAACCCGCTTTTTCAACGCTGAATCGTTCACCGGTGCCATTGTATCGCATTTTCTAACGGCCTTGAAGCCTTGCAACCGTCGTGCAACACCTCCATCGTAGGATACGCCTACAAGATTTCGTGGAGGTAACGACCTGTGTCTCTCTTCCAGTGGCTGGACATTCATGCCGAGCAGCGCCCCAACCACCCCGCCATCGTCGACTGCGTCGGGGGGCAGACGGTCTCCTACGCGCAGTTTCGCCGCCGCAGCGGCGCCCAGGCCGTGCGTCTCCAGACCTTGGGGGTCGGCGCCGGAGACCGGGTCGCGGTGCTGTCGCCCAACCGCATCGAGATTCTGGAGATGCTGTTTGCCTGTGCCCGACTGGGCGCCATCCTGGTGCCCCTGAACTGGCGGCTGTCGGTCGACGAGCAGGCGAAGATCTTCGCCGACTGCAAGCCGTCCCAGCTCTTCTACGATCCCAGCCTGCCGCTGCCCGAGACCGATGCCCCCTGCCGCCTTCTCGACGGGGCCGGCGAGACCGACCTCCCGCCGGCTCCGTCTGTCGAAGGGGCGCTGTTGATTCTCTACACGGGGGGGACGACCGGCGTGCCGAAGGGCGCGGTTCTCACGCACGAGTCCATCGCGGCCAACGCCCGCAACACCGTGGAAGGCTGGCGGTTGGAGGCCGATGAGGTCATCCCCGTGTTCACCCCGATGTTCCATACCGGGGGCCTGAACGTGGCGTGTACGCCGCTCTTCTATCTGGGCGGGACGGTCGTGCTGCCTCCGCCCTTTACCGCCGAGTCGGCGTTGGAGGTGATCGAAGCGCAGCGCTGCACCCTGGTCTTCCTCGTCCCCACCATGTTCAGCATGTTGAAGGAGAGCCCACGGTTCGATCCCGACCGCCTCCGCACCGTGCGCGCCTTCATCAGCGGCGGGGCGCCCTGCCCGCAACCCCTGATGGAAGCGTACTGGGAGGCTGGATTGCCGCTCCGCCAGGGCTACGGCTTGACCGAGGCAGGACCCAACAATTTCCGGGCCACCTTGGATGACGCTCGGCAGCGACCGGGGACGGTCGGCAAGGCGTTGCCGGGGGTGGAGCTGAAGCTGGCCGGGAACGGCGAGCTGCTGATTCGAGGCGAGCACGTCATGGCCGGCTACTGGCAGCGGGCGACGTCCGATATCGAAGAGGGCTGGCTGCACACTGGCGACCTGGCCCGTGTCGACTCGGACGGTTTCTACTACATCTGCGGCCGCAGCAAGGAAATGTACATCAGCGGCGGCGAGAACGTGTTCCCGGCCGAGGTCGAGGAAGTGCTGCTCGCCCACCCCGACGTCCTGGAGGCGGCCGTCGTTGGGGTGCCCGATGCGAAGTGGGGCGAAGTAGGGCGAGCGTATCTGGTGCCTCGTCCCGGGGCCACGCTGTCGACGGACGCGATTGCGGCGTTCTGCCAGGGCAGGCTGGCCCGCTACAAGACGCCCAAGCAGGTGTACGTGATGGCGGGGCTGCCGAAAAGCCCCGCCGGCAAGGTCTTGAAGCGCATGCTCATGCCCGCCTGATATCGAACATAAACTTGTCTAGCGGGCCCATGTTTTGGGAATCACCCAAGCATGGTGCGAAAGACGATTGGGCTAGTAGTTTTCTATTGCATGCTGGCGAGTGTAACACGGGCGGCGACCAACGGGTTCGTGGCGCGCACTCCGGGGAACCCCTTGACCTGGGAGGCGACCCTGGGCCGGTCGACATTCAGGGGTCAGGCGACCGGGATCAATGCCGTCCTGGCGGGCAATCCATTGGATGTTGTAAATCGCCCGACGTGTACCTGCACGATCGACATGGCCACTCTAGGGACGGGCAACCCGTCCAACGACGCCATCCTGCGGGGCCGGACCTACCTGGACGTCGCCCGCTATCCGACGGCGACCTTTGCCCTGGAAAGGGTGGTCTCGGCCGTGCCGCAGCGCCTGGCAGAGGGCGTGCCGGTGGAAGTCAAAGCTCAAGCCATGCTGACTTTGCATGGCGTGACTCGGACGGTGCCCGTGCAGGCTAGCCTGACCATGCAAGGGGGCACGCTGCGCATGGCGTGCGCTTTCGATATCGACGTGACTCAATTCGGGATTACCCAGCCGCACGTTTTGTGCTTCAAGATGGGCAAGGTCATCCACCTGCGCGTGGGGCTCACGGCTCGTCGAGACGCCTGATCAAGGTATCGTTGAGATAGACCCGGCTGGGCACCCCGTCGGGGCGGATGCCCATCTCCCAGACGATGCCGTCGGGAGCTTGACCCCGGGCCCGCATGCGTCCTGCGTGGATGCCCTGCAAGTGGTGGCAGGCGCAGACCGTGGTCTTGTTCCAGGCCTCGTCTCCCCCGTCCTGGGACTGGAAGATGAGATGGTGGCCCTGCAAGCTCACGCGGTTGGTGCAGCCCGGTGTCGAACATTGCCACGAATCCCGGCTGCGGCTCGCCTGGCCTCCCAGCGCCAGTTGCGCCATGCGGAGCGTGCGTGCGACCATGTCGTGGAGGTCTGGAGCCAGGACAGATTCTGCCGCGGCGGGGTGCGAACACGGTGGCAGAGGCTCGCCTGGGGCCGGCATGCGGGCCACAGCCTCATCCAGCAGGGCCTGGGTTTCCCGCGAAGGTGGCACTGGGAAGGGTGGAAGCACGTCCCGTTGCCCCCGCTCTTGCATGGCTCCCGCCTCGGCCACCATTCGCTGCAATTTGTCGACCGTGGTCCTCTCGGCATAGGCAATCCACGCCTCACAGGTCGGTGGCGTGGCGATCCTGGCCACTTCGGCCGCCTGGCAACGGCTCAGGCGGCCCTGCGCATGGGCTTCGGCCACTTCGGGCTGCCCCACCAAAGCCCGGCGTAAGTGCCGCAAGCGATACGCCTGTCGAGTGCTGAACCCCAGACGTTCGACGAGATACTGTTGAAAGGTGGCAAAACGCAACGGACGATGGATCTCCATGCGCTCCGCCTCCCACAGCTTGTGGAGCAGCACGTCATCCAGACTCTGCTGAAAAACGAGGGCCTGACGCACGATCCGGTCCATGTCGAAGAGCGTCGCATCCTTCGGACAGGTGAAGTCCGGCACGCAGGCCGGACAGACTGGGCTCCATGACAGGTGCCCCCAGCGCCCGGTCTCCCGTTCCGCTTTCTCCTCTGCCTCCGCGACGAGTCGCTGAAGCTCTGCTCGCAACGCCGTCTCGTCTGGCATGTCGTCTTCCAGGGTTGCCGCGAACAGGTCGTGAGACGCCCCCGACTGGAACTCAGCGGCGATCGTTTCGAGAAACTCTGCCTCGCTGATGTCACGTTCCCACAATCGACACGCCACTTCGAACGCCATGTCCCAGGTGTGTTGGAGCTCGGGCGACAAGTCGAAGGTTAGATGCAACATCTCTTCCTCTGGGTCTGGTTGGCCGGCGAGCATTTTTTCCAGGCCCCGAACTGAAGTGATGGTGGCCAGGCGGGCCCACAGAAAGTCTTCCTCAGGGACCGCGTGGCGCAGGATGATCCGCACGTGGCAGCGGGAGATGCGGCCGGCACGCCACAAGCGGTCGGTCTCCGGGTAGCGAACCACGTGCGTCTCCAGCCAGGCCAGCTCTTGCGCTTCACGGATGCCGATCCCCAACTGCTCCCGTATGTAGTCCTTCCGCAAGGCATACCCGAGGTCAAGCAATGCGGAGTCCTGCAGCAAACCGACCAGCATGCCCCCGATGGCCCTTTGCACCGGCGTGTGCGCCGTGAGCAGAAAGCGCAACTCATCGTCCAGTCGGGCCGCGATGGCCGCCTGTTCCAGATCTGCCCCGTACGCAACTGCAATCCCCACATTGTTATTGTATTGAATATCGAGCGGGTGTCAATAGGGGTGTTCAATGTTTTTTGTGGACGTCTCGGACTCTTGCAGACCCCTCTGGTACGTGGTCTCACATGTGGATATCGGCCCTACGCCGCCATCTGTGCCCGCTGCCGGCGCCCGCGTCATGATGCCCGCTGCCAGCACCCGCGTCATGATGCCCGCTGCCAGCACCCGCGTCATGATGCC
>DASYBA010000662.1:0-5197 GCA_036501005.1 Candidatus Xenobia bacterium
GGGCACGAGCGTGGCGACACCCATCTGGGCCAGCCTCGGGGCCGAAGCAGGTGAGCTCAAGCACAGCCCGCTGAGTCAGATGAATACTGACCTGTACCATTGGGCGGTCGGGCAGACCGGCGGTCAGCCCGACTTCAGCCAGGCGCCGCCGGGTCTCAGTTATACCGCCAACTACCGGGACATCACCGGCGGAAGCAACGGATTCGCGGCGACCACAGGCTATGACCTGGCCACCGGCCTGGGCGCTCCTCTGGGCAATAGTCTTCTGCCCAATCTGGCTACCGGACAGTAGCCGGCACGACGTATCCCGGGTCCCGACGCGAGCGCTGGCTGAGGATGCGGCTGGTCTGCAGCCGCCAGCCGCCCGTCCCGTAGACCCAGGTGTCCCTGGAGAGCGTCTCCACCATGATGGGGGCCCGCCCGGCCGCCAGGTCGCCCGGCCAGAGAAATTGCATCAGGTCGTGCACGGTGAGTTGCGCCTCGGTCGCGCCCACCATGCGGCAGTCCAGGATCTTGACCGCCTCATCGACGCTGGCCGCCTTCTTGAGCGCACCCCCCAGGTTCTCCAGTTCCTGCTGTCGGCCCATGGCGTGCCCCAACGCGTTGTAGGCCACGTAGGAGGGCGCTCGCACCGACAAGATGCCGTCCAGGAAACGATGGCGGGCGGCCTGGCACATCTTGTCGTACTGGAGCTGGATGGCCGTTTGCGGCGACGCCACACACATGGCACTCGCCAACAGGAATGGCAGAACCACCCGCACTAACCTCATGCCCGTGATGCTAGGGAGTCCCGGCGCCGGTGTCAACCTCCCGGACATGAACTGCTGCGACGGCGTGCTGTATCGATACGTGCCCCGCGGGCTGGTTTGTGTTCGCCTGCAGCGGGCCGGGCGACGCGTCTGTTGCACCATCCTGGTGTGCTATGGGCAACCCCCGCTGGACGTGCCCGCCGACGGCGAACTGCTCCTCGCCTTCCGCAACCTGACCGGCACGCCGTTCACGCCAGACTGCTACGAAGTCGGGCCAGACCAGGCCGTCCTGACGTGCAGCTTTCCCGCCCGGCGGTCGTCGTCGGACCTGGCCCGGCTGGTGAGCGCCTGGGCTGAAGCCACCACCCGCACCGCTCCCCCATGGCAGCCCCGCTGCTGGGCCTGCGGCAGCGGCACCGCCATGGTGGCCATCCAGGCCGGCACGGTGGCCGAGCTGTGTTCCGAATGCCAGGCTGCGGGCCTCCTGGCCGATGGCCGGCCCCCAGCTCCCACAGCCTGGTATCGCTGGTCGTCCCCCCTGGCCGCCCATCTGCGCGGCGTGGCCACGGTCGAACGCAGCCTGCTCCTGCTCATCCCTGCCCTGCTCGGAATCTTCTGTGCGTGGCACTGGGACTGGCTGTGGAGTACCCCCTACGTGCGCAAGGTGACCAAGGCGGTGGCGCTGGCCTCGCCCCTGCTGATGCTGGGCTGGCTGCAATGGCGGCGGGACTTGCAGACGGCCCTCCAACGCTCGGTGCCGTCGTATCGGACGCCGGTGGGGCCCGACCTGCGCCCGCTTCTCCCCGCCGACGTTCGCGTGGTGGAATGGTCGCTCCTGGCCGAACCGCTGCGCCTGGTCTACCGGCCTGGTCTGGGCCGGGTGGCTCGGCTGGGCGTCCCCCGCCTGGGTATCGACCCGGTGGCACCGGACGAAGTGCACTTCGAGGTCGTCTCCGGTGGCCTCCGGGGCGCTGTCCTGGCGCAGCTCCTCCGATGGTGGGCCCGCCCGGCGAACCTCATGCCGGCGACCGTCCAGCGGCACCGCCAGGCCTGGCAGCAGCAGTTGGACGGGCTCGCCCGAGAGCCTCGACCGGTCACCCTGAGAGACCTCCTGCCGGAGGCCGATGCGGCCTTCCTGGCGACCCAGGAGACGGCCTTCCAGGCGCTCCTGGTCCGCAACCGACGGGCCTGGCTGCGCGCTCAGGGCTCGCAGGCCGGGCCGGCGGGCACATAGCGGCGCAAAACGGGGGCCCGGGTGGGCGCAGAGAGGGCCACCGCGCAGAGCACCAGGAGGGCCACCACCCCGGTAAAGTTGTGCAGAGGAATGCCGGCCCAGCCCGGCACCTGGCACACGCCCAGCACGCCCAGCGTGATGATGCGGAGCACGTTGGCCAGGACGGCCAGCGCCGCGACCTTGGCGACCGTCTCCCACATGGGCACGAAACGGCGCTGGTACCAGGCCAACACGGTGCCGAGGATGAGCAGGCAGTGCAGCATGTTGAGCCCTGCACATTCGTCGATGATGTCGAGCGATGCTCGAAAGGTGCAGATGGTCGTGCCAATCCTGGTCACGGTCACGCCCATCGTGACGAGCACGGCTTGCAAGGCAAAAGCCTCGAGGTGGCGCAGGCCGACCTCCAGGAAGTGGCAGTCCATCTTGAGCCATGGCCAGGCCAGGAGCGGCAGCAAGGCCAGTGACCATGCCTGGCGCTGTGTCCTGGTCTCCAGTCGAGCGCCGAGCCAGGTCCACAGGGCCAGGTTCCACCCCACCACCGCGACGGCTGTCCAAGCCTGCGCCAGGCCTATCGAATAGATGGCCAGGCCGGCCACCAGCCGGGCCCACGGCACGGGGCCATCATGCTTGAAGCGCCACGGGGCGCCCATGCGCCAGAAGAGCACCAAAGCCACGCCCACGGGCGCCTGCGCTTCCCAGCCCTGGGTTGTGTCCCAGTTCCACACCACGTTGATCCACAGCGCTCCGGCCATCAGGCCGAAAGCCAGCCCGTAAAGCCGGTTCATCGCGGCGAACCGGAGGGGATATCGAATACCGACGTACACGGGCTCCCGGAGGGGGCGGAGAAAACCCCGCTGCTCGGGTGGCCGGACGGCGGCGGCGCAAAGACCTGCGAGGAAGGGGCTCCGGAGGGCGGGACAAAGACGGCCGAGCTGGGGCTGCCCGACGGCGGGACAAAAATGGCCGTCGTCGGACTGCCAGACGGGGCCACAAAGGCGCCCACGTCGATGGGGGGCCGGCCCGGCGGAATGATGTAGGGCGGCTCCTGGCCTTTCAGCTCCAGCCCGAGTTTTTCCATGAAGCGGCCCTTCAGGCCGTAGACGATCTGGTCCTCCACCGCCTGCTTCAGGTCATCATAGCTCTGCAGACTGCGGGTGACCTCCACCAGGTGGTAACCGTACAGGGAGTGGAGAGGCGGCGACACCACGCCGACGGGCAGTCGGGTGATCTGGGCCGCCGCGTCCGGGCCGAAGATCTTCTCCAGGCTGGCCCGGTCCAGGAGCCCCAGCGCCCCGCCGTCCATGCGGGAGGGCTCGTCTTCCGAGATCAGGCGAGCCTCGGTGGCAAAGTCTCCGGTGTGGTTGATGCGGAGCGCGGCCAGGCGAGCCTCCTCTGCTGACTTTACCAGCAACTGGCTGACGTCGTACTCGCGGAGATCCTCCTTGAACTTATCGTAGAACTGGCGTTTTGTGGCCTCGCTGACGTTCTCCAAGACCAGGCTGCGCACCAGCAGGGCCGACTTCAACTGGCGCAGCTCGTAGTCCAACCGGTAGGGATCCTGGATGCGGGCGCGGAGCTTGCTGCTCTCGGCGTTGAAGCGGGCCTCATCCAGTTTGATCTGGTGCTCGTGGGCGAGGTGGGCGACTCGCTTCGCCAGCATGAGGCCGGACAGTGCCAGCTTGCCCTCGTGCTCCTCCAGGTCGACGATCAGCTCGGCCTGCGTCACAGGCTCCGTGTCGACGACGGCCAACACCTGCTGCAGAGGGTCTGGTTGGATGGCCCGATCGAGACGGCTACAGCCGACCAGGAACACCGCGAGGGCCCCGATGAGGACCTTGGATCTCACCGAGGCGTGACTTCGATCCCGGCGTGCGGGCCCACGCCTCGCAACCCGTTGAAGGCGTCGACCAGGGCCTTCATCAGGCCGTAGCGAGCCTTGATCTGGCCCTCTACCCACGCCACTTCGGATTCGGGAAGGACCTTTGCCCGCGCTTCGACCATCGGCCCCGTCACCTTCCCAGAGGGCGTGCACGGGGCGATGGTCACCCGCTCGTTGTTGCGAATCCGCTTGATCTTGGCCGACGCCGCTCCGGTGCGAATGACCATGCGATCATCCCGCAGGACGAACCACATGGGCGTATCGACTCGGGTGCCGTCCTTGCGAAACGTGCCCAGGCTCACGTAGCGGGCATCGGCCAGGGATTCGAACCCTCGCAATCAGCTCTCCTCAGCCAAAAGAGCGTAGATGTCGCGACGCGCCTGGTCGATGATCTTCTTGGCCGCACCAGCGGTCTTGGGATCGCCTGTGCGAATCGCCTGCATGACGGCGCCGGCCAGCTTCATGGCCGACTCGCGGACGTCGTGGATCTGCTCCCAGCCGCCCTCGGACTCGGCCTCCCGGGGCTCCCGCGTATCCAGCATCTGGCGGCCCTCGTCGGTGATGGTGTAGACCTTCTTGCCTTCCACCTGCTCGCTGGTGAGAAAGCCGCCCTCTTCCAGCATCTGGAGGGTCGGGTACACGGAGCCGGCGCTGGGCCGGTACATACCGCTGTGCCGATCCTCGAGCTCTTTGATGATGTCGTAGCCGTGCCGCGGCTTCTCGGCCAGCAGCTCGAGAATGAGGAACTTGACGTCGCCTCGCTTGGCACGCCCTTCACCCTTCCAGTCTGCCAGCAGATTGGCAAACGGGCCTCCGAATCCAAACTTGCGCTTCATCATATGAGCCTCACACGTTCCTTTGTGCATCAACAGTTGTCCCAACATGGCCTGGTCTCCTTTCAGTATCCTATCTTGACGTTGCGTTTTACTATCTTGACCTGTCACAAGACTATCACGATATATCGTTATATGTCAAGAGGGGTCGCTGAGCGTGTTCCGGTCGGAACCTGACGGTTCCCCCGCTCGCGGGTCCCCCTCCCTTGGACGACGAGAAGGTTCCCGCCCTGATTAGAGCTGGCAGCCGATCGGCAGGTTGGTGCCGGCGGAAACCTTCTGGGAGGACCTCCCCGGGCCGCCCGGGAAAAACTCACCCATGCTCACAAGATCCCGTGTGGTGCGGATCCCCATGACCAAGGACGAGTATTTCCGCCAGGCCGAGATCCGCGAGAACTGTATCCTGGACTGGGAAGATGGGGAGGCTATCCAAGGGACGCCAGCGCACAGCCGTCACAGGAGGTTCATCAGCTACCTGTACCTGGCACTGGATCGCTGGTTG